>JACTML010000203.1 GCA_014584635.1 Nitrosomonas eutropha
CTCCAGTACTTCCGACAGAAGGTCGGATACCCATTTCACCCAGTCGTTCGGTGTATCTGATTGAAACATATTGCGACCCTCGGTCGCTGTGGTGGATCAGCCCCGCTGATTTGTCCGGTTGCCGGGCATATAGAGCCTGCTCCAGTGCATCCAGCACCAGATCTGTTGTCATTTGGTTGCTTACTCGCCAACCCACGATGCGTTTGGCGTAGGCGTCAATAACAAAGGCGACATATAACCATCCCTGCCAGGTGGAAACATAGGTGAAATCTGCCACCCACAGCTGATCCGGGTGGTTGGCGGCAAACTGACGTAAAACCAGATCTTGCGGACATGGCCTTGACTGATCCGGCATCGTGGTGCGCAATCGCTTACCACGGCGCACGCCTTCAATCTCCAGATCCCGCATCAGGCGTTCGACTGTGCAGCGGGCGATGCATTGGCCTTGCCGGTTCATTTGCCTCCAGATCTTGCGTGCGCCATAAACCTGGAAATTCTGCTCCCATACCCGGTAAATATTGACCTTATTCTGCTCATCCATCTGCGCCCGGCGGCTGCGTAATTCCGGCTGACGACAGCGTGCTGCATACTTGTGGTAAGCAGATGGGGCAACCTGCAGAATTTTGCAGATTGGCTCGACCCCATACAGGTTCCGATGCTGATCAATATAGGCATTTATTTCTTCAGTTCGCGGTCGAGCGCCGCCTGGGCGAAAAAAGCACTGGCCGATTTCAGAATCTCATTGGCACGGCGCAGCTCCTTGAGCTCACGCTCCATGGCTTTGATGCGTTCACCTTCATCAGCACTATGCTCCTGCACCAACCGGACTGCCCGTTCTTTTACTTCCCGGGAAAACTGATTTTGTTTCTTCATGACTCTATTCTCTCAAAGATTAGAGCCTCCTCAAAACCCAAGGCGATTCAGATTTACGACATATCATTCTTCCTGAAAATCCTAATCATCAAACAATGCGAGAAAGTTGCTCTTATCCATTTACAGTGCCCATTTGACGGATCCTATACTGTTTGAGCATCCATCCTAAACTGGGATGGGGATCAAATGAATTCCGGGTATTAACCCGGGCCTACTTATAACTTCTTATTACTCCTGTACAGGGTTAGTAACGTTAGTCTGAAAAGCATTCGCTCCCCGTCAAGGTCTTCATGACACCTGCATAGCCAGAGTTATTTAAGGATGCTGTGAACTACGTTCTGATTCATTCTTCAAGGAGAGAGTAAATGTTGAAAATTGGATTTATATCCCGAATTGGCAGTATCGCATCAGTATGTGCCTTACTATTTCCTGCAATTTCACCCGCTGCAGAACCGGTAATCGTCGATCAGGGTACAGAATGGACAACTTCTGCCAGGAACGATTTCTACAGCCGGGATCAGGGATCTCAGCTCATACCGCTTCGATGGATGGTCGCCTTAAAGCAACCCAACGGCAAACCATTTATGGACGATAGCCTCGCTCGCTATGGTTATTTACCCAACGAGGCAAGCCGACCTGCCGGGTTACCGGTTGGATTTACTGTGACCAGCGGGAAAAACGGGCAGGAAATCGGCATGAGTTGCTCTGCCTGCCATACCCGCCAGATCGAGGTTGACGGTACTCCATATCGAATCGACGGGGGGCCTGGTATCGTTGATTTTCAGAGTTTTCTTGCTGATCTCGATATTGCAGTAAATACGATCTTAACGGATCAGCAGGCATTCACTGACTTTGCCCATGCCGTACTGGGCACCTCATCTACTTCGAAAGATAAGGAAAAGTTGCGTAAGGAGGTGGAAGCCTGGCATCTGCCCTACCATACGCTGGTAAAACGTGCACTTCCTAAACAACCTTGGGGGCCTGCAAGACTTGATGCCGTATCAATGATCTTCAACCGGCTCGCCGGGCTGGATATTGGCCCCGCACCCACCTACATGATTCCCGAAAATATCCAGCCAGCTACTGCACCAGTACGTTATCCATTTCTATGGAATGCTGCGATTCAAGACAGAACACAGTGGCCTGGTTTTGCCAGTAATGGTAACAGCATACTGGGGCTTTCCCGCAATCTTGGAGAAGTTTTCGGCGTATTTGGTATTTTTCACCCGAAAAAGGATGCGAATCATTTACTCGGAATTGACTACCTGGCCAATAATTCGGCTGATTTTCAGGGATTAATCGCGCTGGAGGATCTGGTCAAAAAAATAGGTCCTCCTAAATGGCCATGGAAGATAGATCAAGCCCTTGCCAGTAAAGGTAAAACAATTTATGAACGCAAAACTGAAGAAGGTGGTTGTGCTGATTGTCATGGCATCGCATCCGGTGAAACCAGGTTTTTCAAGCAAAAAACGTGGAAAACTCCAATTCTGGATGTCGGCACAGATTCAAAGGAATATGAGATTCTCAGCCGTACTGTAAAAACAGGTGTGCTTGAAGGCGCACGAATCCCGCTACTTGCTGCTCCACTTAAGCCGGTTGATACCGCCTTCAACGTTCTGGGGACCGCTGTTCTCGGTACCATTCTCCAGCATTATGTTCCTGTTCTGCTGAAGGGAAAGGATAAGGTACAGGCGGATGATTCCATGTCACTGTTCCCACCGGAAACGGAAGCCCTCCGTGATGCATTCATTGCGCCGACAGTATCTAAAGAATCTCAAGAGCCAACTTATGCATATGAATCAAGAGTTCTTGAAGGAATTTGGGCCGCTGCGCCATACCTTCATAATGGATCAGTACCAACGCTGGCGGAATTGTTAAAACCAGCTGCTGAGCGAGTCAGTTCGTTCAAGGTCGGCCCGGCCTATGATATTGTTAATATTGGAATTGCGGCGGAGCAAACCCGGTTTGACTACACATTGCAGACTACGGATTGCAGTGACCGGAATTCCGGGAACAGCCGGTGCGGTCATGAATTCGGCACCACACTTTCCCCCGATGAGAAAAAGGCTTTGCTTGAGTACCTCAAGACGCTCTAAATTCTACAGCCGTATATTTTCAGTCAGGAGGAGAGAATCCCCTGCGCCGGTAATAAGTTTATCGGGCTCTGTATTGGTGTTTTCTGCGCCACATGGACCAGTGCAGCACATGCTCGACAACCCGGCTGGTGTGCCACAGCAAATGTGATAGCAGCTTGCGCAACTCGGGCACACTCAAGGGAATCAAGCCGGGTATATGTTTTTTCTCTCGTGCCCGCGGGCCACCGGTACCGCCTGACCGCTCCCCGCTCTAAAGGACGGGGAGCGGTCAATTTTAGGCTCGCTCATCAGCGGCTGAGCAACCAGCGGTAGAGAATCAAGACCTTTCGCCTTTCATAGCAGAGCTATTGAATCACATCAGCTTGTTGTGCCTTTGCGCTGAAGCTGCGCGCCCTAACGCCTGAGGTAAGCCGCCGACGAACCGCATAGCGGTTTGACGGTCGGCTTGACTGAACTGTTAGCCCATTAACTTACGAATGGGCTTGAAATAGCAAACTGGACAGCGGATAGAACTACCGCCGTGAAACCCACTTGAATTATTAGCATTACAAAAGCCAAAATTGAAATCTGCTTCCTCTCTCGCTTGCAAGAGACACTGAGTAATTTCCAGAATGCCGCGAATACTTTCACCTTTTTTCTTCGAAGAAGGCGTTGAAAACGTACCCTGGTCGGGGATTTCGTTACTGCATTCTCCATGAATTCGGACATGTTCACAACCGCTGCCGAAATAAATATAGCCAAAAACAGTAGCATTGGCATCGCATTCTTGATCCCTTGCATAGTCCATTCAATATGGGATGTATCCAAGCGAGATCCAAATACGATAGCGAAACCAAGGAACAACGCTTGAATTGGCAAGTTGTTCAGAAATTCCAAATATGCCTTTGCCACCTAGCGACCTCCGTATTGCGCGAAAGGGCTAACGCCCTGAGTTCAGCCGCCGCCGTAGGCGGTCGGCTGCGACGAACAGCTAGATCTGAAGGCCAAAAGGCTTGAAACCGGCGCAAGGTATGCAGGCAAAGCCCGGCGGGCGGCCTAAATCCCAAAGGAGGAACCTTTGAGAAAGGCAAAACGCTGGTACTAATAACGGCTTGCATCAATTGGAATGAGGGGACTAACGGGTTTGAGTTAGGCGCATGGCCGCTTGAATATGTAGTGAATCTTGACATCTGAGGCGTCACCACCCCATTTCCAAGCGGTCATGGTTGTTAGCTCCCAACCTTCTTGGCCCAATTCATTTAGAACCTCCCCGCCATTCATTTTTTCATACTTCTTGTCGGCCCATTCTATGCTGAATTTGTTTTCTACTCGCACCGCGATGAGATATTCCCATTTCTGCATTACATTAACCCCTAATTTCTCAATAGATGAAAAAATTCCGAAAACTAATATTATTTGGCGTCAACTTAATTTTCGCATCCGATAATAGATAACTTTCGAACTCTTATCCCTAACGCTACCGTTCAGTCGTTGCGCCTTCTTTCGGCGCGATCGGCTGCAATGGTTCATTGCGCATAGGGGCGGGCGGAGAACCATAGTTCGACAACTTCTCTTGAGTATTGGTCAATCTCTCGACAGCGGCCTTCAGTTGCTCCTGCTCATTGTGCAACTCGACCAATTGATTACGAAGATCGTCAACTTTTCTAGCGGTGTCCATAGGAGTCTTCAAGGCGAATACGGAAACAGCGACGGCGCCGATAGAGATACCTATTGGGAACCACAATCGGGCTTTCTCCAGAAACTCATTCCGTGATCGGCTTCGAAGGTATTTTGCGAAGCCGCCACTGTTCATTACCTCGATCGCCTCGTGTCCCAACCGAAAATAGTGGATATTGTCTTCTCCAAACCCGCAGTCCTCTAGTAGACCTTTGTCCGTTTCCGCAATCCAGATAAACATTCTTTTGACCACGTCAGAATCTACGGTTACACCATTCCTTCCGCCAATATTTCCCGTATAGAAATATGGCTCATGGTGCTTCGTGAATTCGATGCACGCGTTGAGTAAATTATCGAGGTCCACAACCGAGAACGGAACTTTCATACGGTTATCCTTAGGTTTCAACTGCGGCGAAAACTATCCTGACACATAGGGCCAGTGTCTTGGCGGTGTCACCAAGCGCTTCATGTCATCGCTCATCATGGTTTCCTCGTGCGGCTAACGCCGAGCTTGAGCGATTTGTTAGAATTTTTTTGCACGAACATATAGTTGATTTGACCTTTCTTCAGTTTCAAATAGAGTCGATTCAGATTTAACCAAGGTTGATAGCTTTTTATATCCATAATTTCTTGGATCAAATTCAGGAAGCAACTTGGTAAGATAACTGCCAAATGTTCCCAACTGAGACCAACCAGAATCATCTCCAGCTTGCTCTAGCGCCGCGAGAACGAGCTTTTTAGGGAATGAAATAGCCTCCTCTTCTGTGATTGTTTTAGATGCAGATACAGGCAAAGCAACACTTGCAGACTCTATGGCTTGATCTTTTTCCGGACGAAGCACCTCGGTAAAGAAGAACTTATGGCAAGAACTTTTAAATGCTTCTGGTGTTTTTTTTTCACCAAAGCCATAAACAGTTAAGCCTTCTTCGCGAATTCTCATTGCCAACCCTGTAAAGTCACTGTCGCTTGTGACCAAGCAGAAACCATCAAATTTACGAGTATATAATAAGTCCATTGCGTCAATGATGAGTGTACTATCAGTAGCATTCTTGCCTGTAGTGTAGGCAAATTGTTGCACAGGCTTTATTGCAAATTTTTGTAAAACCTTTTTCCATGAAGCACTTGTTGGAGAAGTAAAGTCTCCGTAAATTCTTTTTACAGTAGCCTCACCGAAAAGTGCAACTTCTGCTAGAAGATTCTCTATAACTGCCGCTTGTGCATTATCGGCATCAATTAAAACAGCCAATCGCATAGTTGGCTCTTCTGATTCTATTTTTGCAACTATTCGTGGTGATGCCATTATATTTTTCCTATTCTAACGTTTGACATGAGTGGTGGCCTGACGGCGCAGCCGGCAGGACATCCGCTCGATGGAATGGTTAGGCGCCTGCGGGCAAGAGAGCTGCAATTGCATGCACCTCCTCCTCCAGTTGTTGCTGAAACTTCGTAACCGTCCAACGCTCCCAACCACTGCGGTGAAATATCCACTGGCAACTGTAATGTATATGCGCCCGATCCACGCAGATATAACAATTGCTCAGATGAGGCAGCCGGCTTTAACTTTACCGGAATCAGTGAGGGTATTTTTGCCCTGGTTTGTCGATCTGTACGCAACCAGTTGCCAAAGGTTTTGGCATTTAACCCATGCTCCCGACAGTAAGCCCTTTG
>JACTML010000001.1 GCA_014584635.1 Nitrosomonas eutropha
AAAAGCCGCTGTCTGCAATTCAAACAGCACCGCAGTCTGAGACAGCTGATACTTGCTTTGCCAGCGAGGATGAAGTTCCCCTATCCAGCCAATCGGTTTCTTATCAACCCAAACCCTGGCTGACTTTCCGGGATGCAATGCCGGGTGAACAGCCGGCTCAAAATTAACATGTCTGGGCAAAAACAAGGATTCGATATCCATTTTGACATCATAAAAATCAATTGTCCGCTCTCCAATACCCCACTGTTCCGGATATACACTTCCCGAACAAAGTACAGCCAGATTTTCTACTTCACTATTCTTATTCTCACTTGCGCCAAAACATGAACCCACCTCAAAAATTCTTACCCTGTTTTGCTTGCGATTCAGATTAAATTGCAGATTATTGATCAATCCACCAAGGAGGCTGCTGCGCATCACATCCATGTGACTGGCAATCGGATTTTTTAATTTAATGGGTGAGCTATTCCCGGAAAAATCCGCCTCCCATTGCGCATCCACAAACGTGTAATTAATTACTTCCTGATAATCCCTTGCAATCAGAATCTGACGCAATCGCTTAATGGAAGAAATACCCGTTTCCGGCTCCGCTAACATATGTATCGATGCCTTGGGCAATTGCGCAGGAATCGAGTCATACCCATGAATACGAGCAAGTTCTTCAATGAAATCTTCCTCAATCACCAAATCAAAACGTGATGCAGGCGGTATCACATAAAATGTACCTCCCTCAACCGAGTAGCTGAATTGCAATCGCTGAAAATACTCTGATATTAGCTCAATCCCAAAATCCACACCCAGAATCCTGGCCACTCGCTCCTGACGAACCCTGACTGCATCTCGTGACGGCAGATCGTTACTAACTTCTGCTATCGGCCCGGCTTTACCCCCGCATATCTCTAAAATTAATGATGTTGCACGTTCGAGTGCTGCACGCGTCATGGAAAAATCTACCCCTCGCTCAAATCGATGCAAAGAATCTGAGCCAAAGCCCAATTTAAACGATTTACCACTAACCGCATCTGGCGAGAAAAAAGCACTTTCAAGAAAAATATCCGTTGTGTTTTCCCCTACGCCACTCTCACTGCCACCCATAATGCCAGCCAATGCCAAAGGTTTGGCACCATCCGCTATGACCAGCAAATCTTCCCGCAAACTAATATCTTCACCATTTAACAACAACAAATGTTCATTCGCATTGGCATAGCGTACACAGATTTTCTGTTCAGCTCCCTTCCCGATTTTTGCAAGATCAAAAGCATGCATTGGCTGGCCTGTTTCCAGCATGACAAAATTGGTAATATCTACTACCGGATTAATTGGACGCAAACCAGCACGCACCAGATATTGAAGCATCCATGAAGGTGTTTGCGTGCGGGAATCTATGTTTCTGACAATACGACCACAATAAAGAGGACAGGATTGATGTTCTTCGATTTGTACTTGCAAGACATCAGCAATTACTGAATTAACCGGTGTAATTTTCGGTAAATTAAACTTGCCAGCAGTAATTGCAGCAACTTCACGAGCAATACCAAACATTCCTAAACAATCAGCCCGATTAGGTGTCAACTTCAAGGTAAAAACACTGTCATCCAGCTCGCTATAATCCCTGAAATCCATCCCCGCAGACGCATCATCCGGAAGCTCAACAAGTCCGTCAACCTCACTCTCCAATCCCAGCTCTTTGGCGGAACACAACATGCCAAAAGACTCTACGCCACGTATCTTGCCTTGTTTTATATTTAGTCTTGGTAACTGCGCGCCTACCAAAGCACATACAGTTTTCATCCCCGCCACAACATTTGGTGCCCCGCAGACAATCTGCAAAGGATCATCAGAATGACTTCCCACATCTACTTTGCATACATTTAACCGGTCCGCATTTGCATGTTTCTGGACAGACACCACTTCCGCGATAACCACTCTGTCAAAAAAAGGTGCAACCGGCACTACACTTTCAACCTCTAACCCGGCCATTGTCAACTTGTACGCCAATTCCTCATTGGAGCACTGATGATCAACCAATTTACGTAACCAGTTTCCTGAAAATTTCATAGCTGCAAATCTAGGGCATTAGTTAAATTGTTTTAAAAAACGCAAATCGTTCTCAAAGAATAAACGCAGATCATTCACGCCATAACGCAGCATAGTTAAGCGCTCAACGCCCAGACCAAAAGCAAACCCGACATTTTCTTCACTATCCAAACCAACATGATTCATGACATTTGGATGTACCATACCGCAACCAAGCACTTCTAACCAACCGGTTTCACCACAAACCCGACAACCTTTTCCGCTACACATAACACATGCTATGTCCATTTCGGCAGAAGGTTCCGTAAAAGGAAAAAAGGAAGGACGAAATCTCACCGATAAATTGTCCTTTTCAAAGAAATTTCTCATAAACTCCGCCAACACACCCTTTAACGCCGAGAAATTGACATTTTCATCGATCCACAAACCCTCAACCTGATGAAACATTGGCGTATGTGTGACATCAGAGTCACAACGATACACTCGACCCGGCGCAATAATCTTTATAGGTGGCCGATGATTTTGCATATAGTGAATTTGTACTGGCGATGTATGCGTCCGTAACAGTCGCCCGTCATCAACATAGAAAGTATCGTGCATGGCACGCGCGGGATGGTTCTCTGCAATATTTAACGCTGTAAAATTATAAAAATCTGTTTCAATCTCAGGTCCCGTCGCAACATCAAATCCAATTGAATGAAACAATGATTCAATACGCGCCAGCGTCAATGTAACCGGATGTACACCTCCCAACCCCAATCCACGTCCAGGCAAAGACACATCCAGGCTTTCTTCCGCCAGGCGAGCAGACATATTTTTTTCGTGAATCACATTTCGGCGTTCAACCAGGGCATCTTCAAGCAATCTTTTAGCCTGATTAATACGCTCTCCCATTACAGGTCGTTCTTCCGGAGCCAACTCTCTGAGATTTTTCAGCAAAAGTGTAATTTCCCCTGCTTTGCCCAGGTAACGAGCCTTGATTTGCTCCAGATCAACAACACTTTCAGTCTGATTAAATAACTTTATTGCGGTGCTGACCAAATCTTCCAGATTATTCATGGTGACGAAATGATCTACTCATAATATAAAAAAGGGAGGTCGAGCTAACATAGTGCAGACCTCCCCTGATAAATTTATACGCAAACTGCTTTTTAGTTTGCCAGGCTATTTTTTACTTGATTAGTTATCTTTTCAAAGGCCACCTTATCAAATACAGCCAGATCAGCCAGCACTTTCCTATCGAGACCAATTCCTGACTTCTTGAGTCCATTCATAAACGTACTATAAGTCATTCCCAGTTCCCGCGCCGCAGCATTGATACGCGCTATCCATAAAGCTCGAAACTGGCGTTTTCTTTGTCGGCGATCACGATAAGCGTACTGACCCGCCTTCATAACTGCCTGTTTTGCAATACGGTATACGTTTTTCCGTCTGCCGCGATATCCCTTTGCCAGTTTAAGAACTTTTTTATGACGTGCTCTTGCTGTTACTCCTCGCTTTACTCTTGGCATTATCTATCCTCTCAAGCGTAAGGTAACATTGTACGTACAGCCACGACATTGCTTGCATGAACAACAACCATACCCCTTAACTGTCGCTTATTCTTGGTTGTCTTTTTCGTAAGAATATGACGTTTAAATGCTTGGGAGCGTTTTATACTTCCTCCGGCCCTTACTTTAAAGCGCTTCGCTGCGCTCTTCTTCGTCTTCATTTTAGGCATAGACCAATATTTCCCTTTTTATATGAATCAAGGTGTTTTTGATTAAAAACTTCAGGAACCCTGATATCACTTGTTTTAAATAAACTAACAGACATGCTGTCATAGCAACAAAAAACTCAACACTACATTACAACTTCATTTTTTGTATCCGTTTTTACTTGCTTACTGGATTTAGATACTTTTACTTCCTTCTTCTTGGGTGCCAGAACCATTACCATCTGCCGCCCTTCCAGTTTAGGAAACTGTTCAACCACCGCATGCTCCTCAAGATCTTCCTTTACTCTCTCAAGCAACCTGACACCAAATTCCTGGTGAGCCATTTCCCTGCCACGAAACCGCAGCGTAACCTTAACCTTATCCCCATCATTTAAAAAATGAACCAGATTTCGAAGTTTAATACCATAGTCTCCTTCATCTGTATTGGGTCTGAGCTTAATTTCTTTTACTTGTACCTGCTTCTGCTTCTGTTTGGCGTCATGTTTCTTTTTACTTTCCTGGTAAAGATATTTACCATAGTCCATCAGCCTGCAAACAGGAGGCTCTGCACCCGGTGCAATCTCCACAAGATCAACACCAGCCTCCTCGGCTAATTCCTTCGCCTCAGCTATCAATAGCACCCCCACCTGCTCACCACTCACGCCAATTAACCTGATTTGTGGTGCTGTGATTTCATCATTAACCCTTACAGTCTTTTCTTGAGCTATGGTACCCTCCGTAAATCTATAAAAATACTTAATTACGTTCTTTCGGCTATTTCTTTTCGAATCAGGGTTATAAATCCATCAAGCGACATTGTCCCATGATCATGATTTAACCGCCCTCTTACAGCAACAGTCTGATTTTCGACTTCCTTATCTCCAATGACTACCAGATAGGGTATTTTCTGTAGGCTATGTTCTCTGATTTTATAGCTTATTTTCTCATTTCTCAAGTCTGAGCTGGCGCGAATACCATTCCGCTTAAGCTCGTTTACGACAGATTGGACATAATCAACCTGATTTCTGGAAATATTGAGTACGATCACCTGATCCGGGGAAAGCCATACAGGCAAAGCACCTGCATGATGCTCAATAAGAATACCGATAAAACGCTCCATGGATCCCAAAATAGCTCTGTGCAGCATTACCGGGATTTTTTTCGTGTTATCTTCTGCAATATAGCCTGCACCCAATCTTGCCGGCATGGAAAAATCAAGCTGCAAAGTTCCACATTGCCATTTACGCCCCAAACTATCCTTTAAAGTAAATTCTATTTTGGGGCCATAAAAGGCTCCTTCGCCTGGTTGCAGTTCCCAATTTAATTCTTTTTGATTCAATGCTTCGGCCAAGGCAGCTTCAGCTTTGTCCCATTGTTCTTCAGCACCCACCCTCTGAACTGGGCGAGTTGAAAGTTTGATCAAATTTTCACTAAATCCAAAATCCAGATACACCTGATTTAACAAGTTAATGAATTCAATCACCTCTCCCAGAATCTGATCTTCCGTACAAAAAATATGAGCATCATCCTGTGTAAATGAGCGAACGCGCATGAGCCCATGCAAAGCACCAGATGCCTCATTCCGGTGGCAGGAACCAAATTCCGCCAGACGAAGGGGCAAATCACGATAACTTCTCAGCCCCTGATTAAATACCTGAACATGTCCCGGACAATTCATGGGTTTAATAGCGTAATGTCTGTTCTCTGATTCAGTAACAAACATGTTTTCCCGAAAGTTCTCCCAATGTCCTGATTTTTCCCATAA
>JACTML010000170.1 GCA_014584635.1 Nitrosomonas eutropha
AATCCGGCAACCGGAAAAATATTGCGTACCTACACGCAATATTCTGAAAAGATGATCATTGATGCATTGGAACGTGCTCATATCGCGCATCTTGCCTGGCGGAAGACATTACTGACGGAACGGACGGCATTGTTACTAAGCCTGGCACAGGTTTTACGTGAAAGGGCAGAGCATTACGCGCGGTTAATGACCGAGGAAACAGGCAAACCCATTCGCGCGGCACGGGCTGAAATAGAGAAATGTGCGTGGACTTGTGAAGTATACGCGGCCAATGCTGCAAGCTGGCTGGCGGAAGAAGCGGTGGCAGCGGATGGCTGCAAGCATCATATTGTTATCGAACCGCTGGGTGTTATTCTGGCGGTCATGCCATGGAATTTTCCGTTCTGGCAGGTCATACGTTTTCTGGTTCCGGCTTTGCTGACGGGTAACGGTGCTTTACTGAAACATGCAGCCAACGTGACGGGGTCCGCCCTGAATATCCAGGAAGCGGTCAATGCGGCCGGATTTCCAGCGGAATTATTCACGACTATCCTTGCTTCTCATGAACAGGTCGAACAAGTGATTGCTCATCCGCTGTGCCGGGGTGTTTCCCTGACCGGCAGTACAGAAGCGGGCAAGAGCATTGCAGCCACGGCGGGCAAATATCTCAAGAAAGTTGTCCTTGAACTGGGCGGTTCTGATCCCCTGATTGTACTGGCGGATGCAAATATTGCTGCGGCGGCAAAAGCTGCCGTAATCGGGCGGTTTCAGAATAACGGACAGAGCTGTATTGCTGCGAAACGCATCATCGTTCTTGAGGAGATTCAGGAAGTGTTTATTGTTGCATTGCTGGCTGAAGTTGAAAAACTGGTGGTGGGAGATCCACAGGCTGAGGAGACGGATATTGGCCCGCTGGTAAATCAGCAGGCCGCTGAGAAAATGGCGCAGTTTGTGGCGGATGCAGTGGCAAAAGGAGCGATCGTGCAAACAGGGGGAAAGCGGCAGGGCGCTTATTTCTTTCCAACTGTACTGACCAATGTGACTGCAGAGATGGATGTGCTTGCCAGAGAAGTGTTTGGCCCGGTAATGCCGGTTATCATCGCACAAACTGAAGATGAGGCAGTCGCGCAGGCTAACAATACCCGTTTTGGCTTGGGGGCAAGTGTCTGGAGTCAGAATCTGGCACATGGTGAGCGCGTGGCGCGCCAGCTGGAAGCCGGCGCGGTGTTTGTCAACAGCATTACCAAATCGGATCCGCGTATGCCGTTTGGTGGTATCAGGGAAAGTGGCCTGGGGCGGGAGCTTTCCCGCTGGGGATTGAGAGAGTTTGCCAATATTAAGACAATTAACGTTTATGCTGGCTAAGGAACCGCTGCAAAATTATCTGCGATGCCTTTCTGTGTTAAAAATCAGCTCACAAAACTCATTTATTACGTATAAATTCCGCTTTTTAGCATATTTTTGCCTTGAACTGATTGCCTCGCTAATATTTCTCAGAGGCCCCCTAAACCAAAAAACATAAAAGGAGTTCGTCAGATGTCTTTTGCAAAATCTGTACTGGTCAGCAGCATGCTGGCAGTGATCAGCATTCCCTGTTCATTCGCGCATACCGGGCATGGCGGTGATGAAATGCCCGTGATACACAACAAAGATGCTGCTTCGTCAGTAACGGATGAATTGCTGGCGGACGAACGGCAAGCCTCAGCGTTGTTGAATCTTGGCACACACACTTTTCCTGTCAGTACCCAAAACAAGCTGGCGCAGCAGTTTATCAACCAGGGATTGAATCTTGCTTATGGCTTCAATCATGCTGAAGCCGGGCGCGCCTTCAAGGAAGCGGCGCGGTTGGATTCCAGGCTGGCAATGGCCTACTGGGGGCAGGCGCTGGTATTGGGACCGAATATCAATGCGCCGATGGATGCAAATGAAGAGCCGCTGGCAGTCAAACTGATCAATCAGGCCAAAGCACTGATGACAAACGCCTCACCAAAGGAGCAGGCGCTAATCCAGGCACTGGAAAAACGCTACTCAGGCATGGCTGAAGCACGCAAGCTCAACGACCAGGCGTATGCAGATGCCATGCGTGAAGTGCATCATCAGTTTCCGGGCGATCCGGATATTGCCATATTGTATGTGGAATCCACCATGAATCTGCGCCCCTGGGGGTACTGGATGCGGGATGGCTATCCGTATGCGGGTACCGCTGATATTGTTGCGCTGACGGAAGATGTATTGCGCCGCTATCCCAACCACCCGGGTGCATTGCATATGTATATCCATCTGATGGAACCCACGTCTAATCCGGAGCGGGCCGAGCAGGCAGCGGATACACTGCTGACGCTTATGCCACAAGCCGGACACATGATTCATATGTCATCGCATATTTATCAGCGCGTAGGGCGTTATGCCGATGCAGTCAGAAGCAACCAGATGGCGATTCAGGCGGATGAGGAATACATTGCGCAATTCGAGGCGCAAGGCTTGTATCCGCTGGCCTACTATCCGCATAACATTCATTTTCTCTGGTTTGCTGCTTCCGCCAGCGGACAATATGCCCTGGCATTGAAAAGCGCGCGCAATGCTGCCAGTAAAATAGATGATGCACTACTGGAGCAGCTGCCGCTGGTCGCAACCTTCCGCGTACTGCCTTACTGGACGCTGGCGCGCTTTGGTCAATGGCAAAGCGTGCTGGATGAACCGGCTCCTCCTGTCAATAACGCTTTTCTCACGGGAAGCTGGCATTATGTACGCGGCCTGGCTTATGTCGCGACAGGTAAATTGAAGCAGGCAGCAACGGAATTAGCGCAGCTGCGTAAAATTGTCGAGGATTCTGCCCAACTGGATTATCGTCTGCTGTCTCAAAATACAGCGTACGCAGTACTGCGAATTGCACCCGAAGTGCTGGCAGGGGAACTGGCAGCCGCGCATGGCAAATTTGACACGGCGATTGCTCATCTGGAACGGGCAGTGCGGCTGGAAGATGGCCTGGTTTATACCGAACCTTATGAATGGCACTATCCGCCACGGCTGTCTTTAGGCGCGATCCTGCTGGAAGCAGGGCGTCCGGATGAAGCGGAAACCGTATATTGGGCGGATCTGCGGCACAATCGCAATAATGGCTGGGCGTTATTCGGTTTGCAGCAAGCGCTGCAGGCACAGAATAAAACAGCGGAAGCTGAAACCATTGCAGCACGCTTTAAAAAAGCATGGCAGCATGCGGATATCACACTTTCCGCTTCGCGCATGGGACGATGAAACCGGCAGCTTGAGAAATTCAACCGGCAAATGGCGGCATAAACAAACCGGATAAAAAACGCCTGAATTGGCAAAAGCGCGACTTGCTGTGGCGGGTTGGTTTTTGCCATCCATCCCAAGTCCGCCATGACAGCCATCACTTCGACCAAGCGTTCGACAGGGATTCCGCCTGCTGCAGTACCAGTTCCACTGCTTCAGGTTGTTTGTCGGGCGGGTACTTCCACTTCTGCAAGGTCCGCCGCACCAAAATGCGCAGTTTAGCGCGCACGCTCTCGCGCACTTGCCAATCCACCGTAGTGCTGTTGCGCAGTTTCTCGGTGATCTCGACAGCGATTTTTTTCAAGGTGTCGTCGCCCAACTCCCGCACAGCGCTTTCGTTGTTGGCCAATGCATCGTAGAAGGCGATCTCATCCGGATTCAGCCCCAGTGCCGCTTCGCGCTCCAGCACGGCCTGAAAGTCCTTGGCCATCTGGATCAGCTCCTCGATGACCTGCGCCGTTTCCACCGCCCGGTTGTGGTACTTGCGCAGGGTTTCCAGCAGGCGGTCGCCGTATTTTTTCTCCTGCACCAGGTTATTGCGTGCACGGGCTTTGATCTCGTCGCGCAACAGTTTTTCCAGCAGTTCCACCGCCAGATTGCGGCTCGGCATGTTGCGCACGTCTTCCAGAAACTCGTCCGACAACAGGCCAATGTTGGGCTTGTCCAGACCGGCCAGAGCGAAGATGTCCGCCACGCCGTCGGCCACAATGGCGTTGTCCAGAATCTGCTTGAGCACGCTGTTCTTGTCCGCATCCGTGCGCTTGCGCTCCACCGTGGTGAACTTGACGATAGCGGCCTTCACGGCAGCAAAGAAGGCAATCTCCGTGCGCAGAGCAATGGCCTCATCCAGCGTGCTGCACAGGGAAAATGCCTTGCTCACCGCCAGCATGGCATCCAGAAAACGCTGCTTGCCGTCGTTGAGCCCCAGAATGTGGTTGGCCACCGGCACCAGCAGCTTCATCGCGTCGGTTTCAAAGCCGCTGTAATCGAAACCGTGCATCAGCCCGCGCACGATGTCGAGTTTTTCCAGTAGCACGGCCAGCGCCTCGGCGGCGTTGTGCGCCGGATCGCCCTTGCCCTTGGATTCGGTATACGTCTTGAGCGCCGCTTTCAGCTCGTTGGCGATGCCGATGTAATCCACCACCAATCCACCGGGCTTGTTGCGGAACACGCGGTTGACACGGGCAATGGCCTGCATCAGGTTGTGGCCCTTCATCGGCTTGTCGATATACATGGTATGGCAGCAGGGCGCATCGAAGCCGGTCAGCCACATATCGCGCACGATCACCAGCTTCAACGGGTCCGCCGGGTCCTTGAAGCGCTTTTCCAGGCGCTTTTTCACCTGCTGGCTGTACAGGTGCGGCTGCAGCAAGGGTTTGTCCGCCGCGGAACCGGTCATCATCACCTTGATCGCGCCCTTCTCCGAGTCAGCATCGTGCCAGTCAGGGCGTAGTGCGACGATGGCGTTATACAGCTCGGCGCAGATATCGCGGCTCATGCACACGATCATCGCCTTGCCTTCCAGTGTGGCCGTGCGTGTCTCGAAGTGCTGCACCAGATCAGCAGCCACCTGTTCCAGACGCGGCTGCGCGCCCACCAACTTGGTCAAAGCAGCCCAGTCGCTCTTGGTTTTCTCGCGGGCTGTAATGTCTTCCTCGTCCTCGATGACCTCATCCACCAGGGCATTGAGCGCGTCGATCTCGGCCTGGTTCACGTCCAGCTTGGCCAGGCGGCTTTCATAGAAGATCGGTACCGTAGCGCCATCGTCCACCGCATCCTGTATGTCGTAGATGCTGACGTAATCGCCGAACACCGCCCGCGTATCCTTGTCCTCCAGCGCGATGGGCGTGCCGGTAAAGCCGATGAAGGTGGCGTTGGCCAGCGCGTCGCGCAGGTGCTTGGCGTAGCCGAACACGTACTTACCGGTCTTGGTGTCCAACCGCCCCTTCATGCCGTACTGGCTGCGGTGCGCCTCGTCGGAGATCACCACGATATTGCTGCGCTCCGACAGCAGCGGGTGCTGTTCTTCGTCGTCCAGCAGGGCGAACTTTTGCACCGTGGTGAAGATGATGCCGCCCGCCTGGCGCGAGACCAGCATTTCGCGCAGCTCATCGCGGCTGCCCGCCTGTAATGGCGTGGTCTTGAGCAAGTCACCGGCGGCACAGAAAGTGGC
>JACTML010000113.1 GCA_014584635.1 Nitrosomonas eutropha
TATACGGCTAAATTACGCTCCAGCCATGTCAATAGAATCTACTACGATCCAACAGTACGTTACCTACCCTGGAGCAATGCAGACGGGTCGCTGATGGCTGATGCGAATGTTGCTTGTGCGCCGCACAATCCGCTCAGAACGGCAGCCGGCTGTCGTAAACTGGCTGAGAATGATACACAGAATGTAACCTGGCTTAAAGATAATGGGGGCACGGCTTCCACGTCTCGAACTTTCTACCCGGCGGTTTATTTTCAATATAAAGGAAGCGGAAATATCGATTCGGCCAGCAGTTACGATCAGGTTGAAATCAAGCCGGAGAATGCCCCGTTCAATGGAGGAGAGAACAGGACGGATTGCGCTGATTCATCCGCTTGTACCTATGCTGAAGAAATCCAGAATTTTGCCAACTGGTATACCTATTACCGTTCCCGGATTTTACTGGCGCGTGCCGGGGTGGGGAGAGCTTTTGCCGCGCAGAGCAGTAACATGCGGGTTGCCTTTGGTGCGATCAATGAAGGCAGCAGTATGATCGATGGAAAATCTACCGAGATACTTCTCGCCGGAGTCAGGCAGTTTTCAGGGGCGGGACGTAATGATTTCTTTGACAAACTTTATCAGCATGCCATTCCAGCTCAAGGTACTCCATTACGTACTGCTATGGATGGTGTTGGAAAATATCTGATGCGCGATGATGATAAAGGGCCTTGGAGTGATACACCCGGGCAAAGCGGAGGCAGTCAGCCAGTTTGTCGGCGCAATTATCATATTCTGATGACAGATGGTTACTGGAGCGATTCATACTCGGGAGTAGGTAATTCGGACAATAGTAACGGCAATGTGATTACCAACCATTTTCCCAATGCTGCGCCTGCAACTTACCAGTACAAGCCGGAATTACCGTACAAGGATGGCAACAGTAATACGCTGGCTGACGTGGCGATGCATTACTGGAAAACTGATCTGCGTCCCGATCTGGACAACAAGGTACCAACTAATGCCAAGGATCCGGCATTTTGGCAGCATATGGTTAATTTTACAGTTGGGTTGGGAGTGGAAGGCACGTTGGGTGATTTGTTACCTGGGAGTACTGGTGGACCCACCGCCTGGCCAAATCCAGCTAGTAACGATGCTTACAAGATTGATGATCTCAGGCATGCTGCGGTCAATAGCCGGGGAGAATTTTTCAGTGCACAAGATCCGGTTACATTTGCTCAGGGATTAACCAGTGCGCTGGCCAATATCACTGCCAGAGTCAGTTCCGCTGCAGCAGTTACCACCAACACCAGCCGGTTGAATACCGGAGCGCAAATTTATCAGGCGAAATTTAACAGTGCAGACTGGAGCGGGCAACTGCTGGCGTTTGATCTGGAAGCTGATGCGTCACTGGGTGAATTGAAGTGGGAGGCTTCCGAGCAATTACCGGCGCATGCCAGCCGCAAGATCTTTACTCATAATGGTACAACTGGCCTGGAATTCACTGCCGGTAATTTTTCCTTGTTTTCAGCAACCCAACAGACGGCATTGGATAAAAATACCAACGGAGTAAATGACGGTCAGGGGCTCCATCGTTTGGCCTGGCTGCGTGGAGATCAGACAACCGAAGTCGGAAATGGAGGGACATTTCGCAAACGCGGTCATGGTGTCCTGGGTGATATTGTTAATTCAGATCTGCTGTATATTAAATCACTGGACTTTGGTTACGATTCTTTTCCGGACGGAATAACAGGCAAAGCGTCCTATCACAATTACAGGCAGTCGAACAACAGTCGTATTCCCGTGGTTTATACCGGCGCGAATGATGGCATGCTGCATGCATTTAATGCAGGAACAGGAAAGGAGCTGTTCGCTTATGTTCCCGGCGCCATTTATTCTCAATTAAACAAGTTGACTGATCCTGGTTATGTGCATCGCTACTACGTTGATGGTAATGCCTATGCTGGGGATGCTTATATTGGATCCACCTGGAAAACAATCCTGCTGGGAACCTTGGGCGGTGGGGGTAAGAGTGTGTTTGCACTGGATATTACCGATCCAGCCAATTTTTCTGCGACGAATGTGCAGTGGGAATTAACTGATACCGATTTAGGGTTTGTCCACGGTCAGGCCAAGATTGCACGCCTGAATGATGGCTCCTGGGCAGCAATTATCGGTAATGGTTATAACAGTACAAGTGATAAAGCATATTTACTGATTGTTGATCTGCAAACGGGTGCATTGATTAAAAAAATTTCAACCAATAACACTACAAACAATGGCCTTTCTACACCGGCGCTGGTCGATACCAATGGTGACAAGATCATTGATGTTGTTTACGCAGGAGATTTGCAGGGTAATGTCTGGAAGTTCGATTTGTCTGATACTAACCCCGGTAGCTGGAAAGTGGCTGGAGGCAGCAGTCAGCCTTTATTCATAGCCAGAAATGCCAGTAATCAGGTACAACCGATTACTTCCCCGGTGGAGGTGGGTTATCACAAAGAGGGTGGGTATATGATTTTCTTTGGAACCGGCCAGTTTATCGCTTCCGGTGATGCTACTGATAAAAAGGTACAAAGTCTTTATGGTATCTGGGATAACGGGAGTCCAATTACGGTGACTAATCGCAGTGTATTGCAACAGCAAACCATTTTGACTGAAACGACAGTTCCCCCTTTTGAGCGTACTGTTTCCAATAACACAGTGGACTGGACGACCAAACGTGGCTGGTATATTGATCTGACACAAACCGGCGGTAAACCAGCAGAACGTTCGGTAGTCATGCCTATGCTGAATTTTGGACGAATTATTTTTACGACACTGATTCCATCTGTTGATCCATGCGAAGCAGGCGGGCGCAACTGGTTAATGCTGTTAAATGCGGAAAATGGCGGAATGAGCCCGGATATTCGGCAATTTGATACCAATCATGATGGCAAATTGGATAATGGCGATCGGATCATTGCTGCTGTAGGTTCCGATGGTATTCGCAGTGAATCGGTTGCAATCAGTGCCGGCAGCCTGACGCATTTGATTGCAGCGACAACGACTGGGGCGGTGGAAAACGTAACCATTCGTAATGGAGCTCAACCGCCACGCCGATCCTGGAAGCAGATACAGTAAATAATGGAGGGATCAATTAAATGAATCAGATCCAGGGTTATGCAAAGAATTGTGGTTTTACGTTAATTGAAACCATGATTGTGGTGGCAATAATGGGTATTTTGGCGTCCATTGCTTATCCTTCCTATCAGGAATACGTACGCCGTGCGAATCGCGTGGAGGCGAGGGGCATTTTGCTGGAAATGGCGCAGTTGCTGGAGCGTGGATACACTGAAACCAACAGTTACAGCGGTGTTACATTGCCAGTGACACAATCACCGCGGACGGGTACTGCCAAATACACTATCCAGTTTGCAGCAACGCCGACACAAAACAGCTATACGCTGCAAGCAGTGCCAACAGGTTTCATGGCAAGCGATACATGTGGCACGTTAACGTTGACGCAAACCGGTGCGAGGGGAGCTGGGGGAGATGTTGATAAATGCTGGCAATGATGAATTGGAATACGCCATCCAGTTTTTAGCGCAAAAGGGGCGGTGCGAATGGTTTTGCAGAGATTTCTGCGCTTACTTTCAAGCTGTGCCTGATCCAGTGTGACAACCCTCTGTTGTGTTCTCAACACGCAAATCAATATCCATTTTTGCCCACGCCTTAATTTCGTTGTTCAGCAATGTTTCAGTCAACGGATAGCATTCCAGCCAGGTTTGTGGAATGCATAATGTGCAGCGCTTTCCGCTCCGGGAGAGTGTCATCGTGGGTAAATCGATATGCGTGCGGCTGCGATAAAAGATTGTGGCAAGACGCAGCGCAAGTGAACGAAAGAGATTGATAGGCTGGCCAAAAAAATCTCTGGTTTTGGCAAGTGAGCCACGGTGTGAAAGGACCAGCTGGCTGAGCTGGAACTGCTCCATTCGGGAGAATCCGGGAATATCAGCATTATCCAGTATGTAGGCAGAGTGTTTGTGATAGCCGGTATGGGCAACAGAGATACCGATTTCGTGCAAACGCGCTGCCCAGGAAAGCAGTTTGAGTGCATCTTCAACTTTTTCTGTATCGGAATAATCAGCCAGTAGTTGTTTGCCAAGCAAAACTGCGAGTGATTCAATGCGGGCCGCCTGCTGCTGATCGACCTGATAACGCTGCATGAATTTCTGTACGGAAATTTCACGCATGTCCTCTTTATGAAAACGCCCCAGCATATCGTAGAGCACGCCCTGGCGCAGCGCGCCATTGGTGATTTCCATACGCGTTATCTTCAGCTCAGTAAAAATGGCGTGCATGATGGCAAATCCCCCCGCAATAATTATTCTGCGACTGGGATTGAGTCCCGGAATGGCCAGTTTGCTGAGATCACCTGTTTTGAGGAGGAATTCACGCAGTTTCTCCAGCCCTGTGTACGTGATCATTTCTGCATCCTCGCCATTGTTATAGCCATTCAGTGCAAGAATATGCGCCAGTGCACGCGCCGTACCGGAAGAGCCGTAAGCCTTTTGCCAGTGTGCTGAAGAAAATTCAGCGGTGGCGGATTGTATTTCGGAACGGGCAGCCAGCTCCGCCTGTTTCAATGATGATTTGGTGATTTTTCCGTCCGGAAAAAAATCCTGACTGTGGCTGATACAGCCAATAGGAAGACTTTCCAGTTTGCTGGATTTCAGCTGACTGCCAATGATCAGCTCGGTGGAGCCACCGCCGATATCGACGACGAGCAGGGCATCATCGGACGGAGGCAGGCTGTGCGCCACGCCAAGAAAAATCAGGCGGGCTTCTTCATAGCCGGCAATGATTTCAATTGGAAAACCTAATGCGTTTTCAGCCTTGTTGAGAAACTCCGTTGCATTACGGGCAACACGCAGTGAATTTGTGCCAACCACTCTGACTGCATGTTGTGGCAATCCCCGCAGGCGTTCGCCAAATCGCTCCAGACAAGCCAGTGCACGGGTTTGTGATGCTTCGTCGAGTATCTGGTCTTCGGATAATCCTGCTGCAAGCTGCACCATTTCCTTGAGATTATCCAGCAGGTAGAGCTGTTTTTCTTCTGCCCTGGCTACCTGCAGGTGAAAGCTGTTGGAGCCCAGATCAACCGCCGCAAGCGTTGAATATTCATGCATGATGTATACAGCCTGATTCCGGATTACTTGCTTACTTCGCGTTCGATTTCATCTGCTGATACATGACGGACATCTTTTCCTTTGACTAGGTAAACAATATATTCCGACATGTTTTTGGCATGATCGCCGATGCGTTCAACTGCCTTGGCTGCAAACAATATTTCAATCGCAGTGGAAATTTTGCGT
>JACTML010000044.1 GCA_014584635.1 Nitrosomonas eutropha
TACATTGAAAATACTTTTCTGCACCTCAAAAGATGGCATGGCACTGCTACAAGATATGCTAAAAATACCTCTTCTTTCCTGTCATATAGAAGATGGCGTGGATATATCATTCTTTGGGCAGACACCCCGTGACTACATATTATCCGATTGTCCGCAAACCACTCAGCGCAGGACAGTGGATAAATGAGTTACTCCGTTATGATTGCGTAAATATCTGATTTATTTGGCTCCCCGACCAGGGCTCGAACCTGGGACCTGCGGATTAACAGTCCGTCGCTCTACCGACTGAGCTATCGGGGAATATGTGGTAATTACTACAAGCGCGGTATGTTAGACTTTTATAGTGTTCCGGTCAACTTTTCTTGCAGCCAGTTATAGAACTAATATTATCAGTCATTGAGCAAAACCGATTTGTTAAAAAGCAATCCTGAATCCAGTTATTTTATTAATTTGATTTAATGACATGCTGAAAGATGGCGTCTGAATTTATATCCTGGAAACAGGTTCTATCCAAATGAAAAAAAAGCCAGCAAATATCGAGGAGTCATCGCTCCCTCTACCCCCAAAAAACTTTGAAACAGCTACTACCGAACTGGAGCAGATTGTAGAAAATATGGAAACCGGGCAGATGTCTCTGGAAGAAGCGCTTTCTGCATACAAACGGGGAGTGGAATTGTTACAATACTGCCAAAATATGCTGAAAGATTCCCAGCAGCAGATAAAAATACTTGAGACAGATATATTGAAAAATTTTTCTACTACCGAGCATGATGCCCCCTGATTTTCAGCAATGGGCAGCTGAATGCCTCGCTCTGATCGAATCTTTTCTGGAAAAACAACTTCCTGCTGCAAATTGTGCCCCTGCACGCTTGCACGAAGCGATGCGTTATGCAGTATTAAATGGAGGTAAACGCGTACGGCCGCTGTTATCTTTTGCAGCCGGAGAGCTCAATGGAGCAGATAAAACACGGGTTGTCGCTGCAAGTGCAGCTGTGGAGTTAATTCATGCCTACTCTCTGGTACACGATGATCTTCCCTGCATGGATAATGATGTACTCCGGCGCGGTAAACCAACCTGTCATATCAAATACGACGAACCGACCGCCTTACTGGTGGGGGATAGCCTGCAAAGCCTGGCTTTTCAGCTGTTGGCAGAGTTTACCCTGGCAGAAGATCCGCATATACAGCTGGAAATGATCCGACATCTTGCATTTGCTGCGGGATCCAGAGGAATGGCTGGAGGGCAGGCAATCGATCTGGACAGTGTCGGCAAAACTCTGAGCCTGCCGGAACTTGAATTCATGCATATCCACAAAACTGGAGCGCTCATCAGAGCCGCAGTCATACTCGGAGCTCATTGTGGTAATGAACTGAATGAAGATCAGTTTAAGCAGCTGGATCATTTTGCCAAATGTATCGGCCTGGCATTTCAGGTAGTAGATGATATTCTTGACGCAGAAGCCTCTACTGCTGCACTGGGTAAAACAGCAGGAAAGGATGCTGAAAACAACAAACCCACCTATGTTAGTATACTGGGCATCAAACAGGCCCGGGAACTCGCACACGAGCTTCAACAGGAGGCCAGCAGCATACTGAACCAGTTTGGCCCCGGAGCGCTGCGTTTACAGCAAATCACTGATTTCATTGTACAGCGCGAATTCTAGTTTTCTCGCTATCAATTCAATCTTTACCGATCTTTACGTTACTCATTTTCTCAGCTACAAATTCGCATGTATCCATTACTCGATCGCATTGAGATACCCGCACAGTTACGCACATTAAAACGCAGCCAATTACCACAGTTAGCTGACGAATTGCGAAGCTTTCTGGTTGAATCCGTAGCAAAGACCGGAGGACATTTGTCCTCCAATCTCGGAACAGTCGAACTGACCATCGCACTGCACTATATATTCAACACTCCCTTCGATCGACTGGTGTGGGACGTCGGGCATCAAACCTACGCACATAAAATACTGACCGGACGACGCACCGGCATGGCCCGTTTGCGTATGCGAGGAGGTGTGGCCGGATTTCCCAGAAGAGATGAAAGTGAATACGATGCCTTTGGTACGGCACACTCCAGTACTTCTATCAGTGCCGCATTGGGCATGGCCGTTGCCGCACAGATCAGCAAGACAAAACAGCATGCCATCGCTATCATTGGAGATGGTGCCATGAGTGCGGGAATGGCTTTTGAGGCGCTAAATAATGCCGGTGTAATGGATGCAAACCTGCTGGTCATCCTGAATGATAACGATATGTCCATCTCTCCTCCGGTGGGGGCACTCAATCACTATCTGGCCAAACTGATGTCAGGTCGCTTTTATGCCACAGCCAGACGAGCAGGTGAAAAAATGCTGGGTGTTGTTCCGCCAATGCTGGAATTGGCGAAGCGTGCCGAGGAGCATGTTAAAGGCATGGTAACCCCGAGTACGCTATTCGAGGAATTTGGCTTTAACTATATTGGTCCGATTGATGGACATGATTTGGATATTCTGCTCTCCACGTTAAGTAACATCAAACAACTTGACGGACCGCAGTTCCTGCATGTTGTCACACGCAAAGGCAAGGGCTATAAACAGGCAGAAGAAGATCCCGTTCTCTACCACGGTGTTGGAAAATTTGAACCGGAACAGGGAATTGTGGCAAAGTCATCTGCCAAGCCGGCTTACACCCAGATATTCGGAGACTGGCTATGCGACATGGCAGCCCGCGATCCGCGACTGATTGGCATAACACCGGCCATGAGAGAAGGTTCCGGGCTTATCCGTTTTTCCAGAGAATACCCGGATCGCTACTTTGACGTAGGCATAGCAGAACAGCATGCGGTGACATTCGCCGCCGGCGCAGCCTGTGAAGGATTGAAACCGGTCGTTGCAATTTACTCCACCTTCCTGCAGCGTGCTTATGATCAACTGATTCATGATGTTGCCATTCAGAATCTGCCAGTTGTATTTGCAATTGACCGAGCCGGGCTTGTCGGAGCAGACGGTCCAACGCACGCTGGCAGTTTCGACCTGAGCTACTTGCGTTGTATTCCCAACATCACAGTGATGACACCCGCTGATGAAAATGAGTGTCGCCAGATGCTCTATACCGCTTTTCAACTCGATACCCCCACTGCCGTCCGCTATCCACGCGGGACAGGACCAGGTGTACAGATAAAACAGGAAATGCAAACGATTTCGCTGGGCAAGGGTGAAATTCGCCGTCGAGGTACACGTGTCGCACTGCTTGCATTTGGCAGCATGTTGGCCCCTTGTCTTGAAGCAGGAGATGAACTGGACGCTACAGTTGTCAATATGCGTTTTGTCAAACCATTGGATCACGAACTGATTACAGCGCTTGCAGCCGAACATGAGCTATTGGTTACCGTTGAAGAAAATACGATCATGGGAGGGGCAGGCAGTGCCGTACTGGAATACCTTGCCAGTCAGGGCGGAAATATCAGTTTATTGCAACTGGGTTTGCCGGATAATTTTCTTGACCAGGGTGATCCGGTTGAAATGCTGGCCGACTGCGGGCTGGATAAGACAGGAATCATCAAATCGGTAAAAGAAAGATTATCTTTATAGTATTCATATTCGCAATAAATCAGCAATAAAATTGGTAAACGCCATATTCCCCTGAACAGGTTTTATCAGCGAATAATCCAATAATACTTTTATGCAGCGTCACAACCAGGAAATCTGGAGAGGAAAATTTTCATGAAAAAACATACTGACCAGCCTATTGCTGACGTACAAGGCTCACTGGATACCAGACATATCGCAATTGACAGAGTCGGAATCAAGGCAATTCGCCACCCGGTTCTGGTTGCCGATAAAGGGGGCGGCACCCAGCACACCGTAGCACAATTCAATATGTACGTTAATCTGCCACATAATTTTAAAGGGACGCATATGTCCCGATTTGTGGAAATACTAAATAGCCACGAGCGTGAAATTTCAGTTGAATCATTTGAGGAAATTCTGCGCTCCATGGTGAGCAGGCTGGGATCAGATTCAGGCCATATCGAAATGGTTTTTCCTTACTTCGTCAGCAAGTCAGCTCCCATTTCGGGCGTAAAAAGCCTGCTGGATTACGAAATAACCTTTATCGGCGAAATCAAACAGGGTGATCAATACGTATTCACCATGAAAGTAGTCGTTCCTGTAACCAGTTTATGCCCCTGCTCCAAGAAGATATCCGATTACGGTGCACACAATCAGCGTTCGCATGTCACCATTTCTGTACGCACCAATAGTTTCGTCTGGATCGAAGACGTCATCAGAATCGCTGAGGAACAGGCTTCATGCGAACTGTTTGGGCTGCTGAAACGCCCGGATGAAAAATATGTAACCGAAAAAGCCTACAACAACCCCAAGTTTGTCGAGGACATCGTCCGTGATGTGGCTGAAATACTTAACCACGACGACCGGATAGATGCCTATGTCGTTGAATCGGAGAACTTTGAATCCATACACAACCATTCTGCCTACGCACTGATAGAACGCGACAAACGAAAGTAGTCAATCAGAAAACTGTTGCACGGTAACAACCTTTAAAAACCGAAGAAATGAATACATTCAATCTCGGTGGATTTTTGTTCCGGTAGTCTGAAAGTAACAATTCTCATTTATCTGTTGTCATGATAATCTTTCACGCTTTTCAGGAGGATGATCATTATGCAACAGGGCAACGATACACCGCTTCCTTCAAAGCGAATATCTTCCATCGCTTATTTTTTGTTTCTATCTCGCTGGCTACAGCTGCCTTTATATTTGGGGCTGGTACTGGCACAGTGCGTTTACGTCTATCATTTCTGGATCGAATTATCGGATCTGATTGGTGCAGTGTTCTCTAATCAGAACGCTCTGCAGCATGTTCTTGATATGGTGGCCGTCAAAGGAGCAGAAAAAACCGGTAACTTGACTGAAACAGCTATTATGCTGGTCGTTTTAGGTTTAATTGATGTGGTCATGATTTCAAATTTACTCATTATGGTAATTATCGGCGGATATGAAACCTTTATTTCGCGCATGAATCTTGAAGGTCATCCAGATCAGCCGGAATGGCTATCACATGTTAACGCATCAGTATTAAAGGTCAAACTGGCAACCGCCATTATTGGCATCTCGTCAATTCATCTGTTGAAAACATTTATTAACGCTGCCGCCTATGATGAAAAGACACTGATCGCACAGACTGTCATTCATCTGGTGTTTCTGCTTTCAGCGCTTGCAATCGCATATTGTGACCGAATCATCTCTCAAACCGCTCTGCACTCCGGTGAGCACAAATGAAAATTAATATGTGCACAAAACCAGCAATATTAAAGATTTCGCGGAGATTTCTTAAAGGTTAATACTGCGCCCGCCATCAACAGCAATAATCTGTCCGGTAATAAACGGGGCATCTTCAATCAGAAAACTGACTGCTCGCGCAATGTCATCCGGTTCTCCCACGCGCTTCAAGAGAGTTCTGTCAACAATATGCGCACGTGTTGCTTCGTTCTGCCACTCACTTGTCTCCGGCCATAAAATTGGCCCCGGTGAAACCCCGTTGACGCGAATCTCCGGCGCAAGCTCCATAGCCAGCGAACGTGTCAAAGCTGCCAGCCCGCCCTTGGCTGTATTGTAGATAACATAGCGTCCAAGAGGCTGTTCAGCGTGTATGTCAATGATATTGACGATACATCCCTGATTTTCTTTTAAACAGGGTGCGGCTGTCTGCGACAAAAACAGTGGGGCCTTCAGATTACTGCCCATCAGATCGTGCCAGGATTGTTCAGTACATTCGCCAATTGGTGTTGGAAAAAAGCTGGAGGCATTATTAACCAGGGCATCCAACCTGCCAAACCGTAAAATAATCTGGTCAATCAGTGCCGGAATTTTATTGATATCCAGCAAATCAGCCTGCAGTAATGCAACCGAATCCGGATACTCCCGTTCAAGCTCCTGTTTCAGCTGGTGCGCTTCGACAGATGAACCACGATAATGCACCACCAGCCTGGCACCTCTGCGGTGTAAACGTCGACAGATAGCAGCCCCCACCCGTCGTGCGCCTCCTGTCACCAGAATTACTTTATCTTTCACGCACACTCCTTCTGTTTACGGCACACTTCCGCGCTACAATCTACCATAAACTTTTTTACAACTAAAAAATACCCGTGACATTACCTTTACCGGATATTTCCGAACAAAAATACAGCGATACCTTAACAGCGATACTTCGTGATCGTATCCTTCATGCCGATGGCTGGATTTCATTCACTGATTACATGGAGATTGTTTTATATACCCCTGAAATTGGCTACTACAGCGGTGGAGCAGCAAAATTTGGTGCAGCAGGAGATTTTGTCACAGCGCCCGAAATATCGCCTTTATTCGGCCAGGTACTGGCGCGCCAGGTTGCATCAGTGCTGCAATCAATGCACCATGGCTCAATTCTGGAATTCGGGGCCGGTTCAGGAAAGCTAGCGGTAGAACTCCTGCTCACGCTGGAAGCATTGGGAGCATTGCCGGAATACTACAACATCCTTGATCTCAGCGCAGATTTACAACAGCGGCAACGCACACTCGTTGAGCAGAAAATCCCGCATCTGGCAGCGCGAATCAAATGGCTGTCCACGCTGCCTGAACAATTCAATGGGCTGATACTCGCCAATGAGGTTCTCGATGCCATGCCTGTTCATCTGGTCGTCTGGCAGAATGATCATATAGCAGAACGAGGGCTCGCCTGGAAAAATCACAAATTGATATGGCAGGATAAACCGCTTACAGAAGGAGCACTGTTCGATGTTGCCCGACTTCTCCCCCCTTCTGATCCATCTTCCTGCCCTCATCCCTATATCAGCGAAATCAGCCTGGCCAATCGGCATTTCATCCGCTCACTGGCAGCACTGCTCCAGCAAGGCGTTATTTTGCTGATAGATTACGGATTCGGCCAGAATGAGTACTATCATCCACAGCGCCAGCAGGGAACGCTCATGTGTCATTACCGCCATCACGCTCACGATGATCCGTTCTTTCTGCCCGGACTACAGGATATTACCAGTCATGTTGATTTCAGCGCGATTGCTCAAACAGCACTGGATTCTGGGTTACAACTGGCAGGCTATACGACACAGGCACATTTTCTGATTAATTGCGGCATTACTGATTTGCTGGCACGTATACCGGCAGATCAGCCAAAAGATTACCTGCCACTGGTCAGCCAGGTACAGCAGCTGATCAATCCTGCCGAAATGGGAGAGCTGTTCAAGGTAATGGCGCTCAGCAAAAACATCAATAGCGATAGAGCTGCTTATGGCTTTATGCGAGGAGATCTGCGGCGCTTACTTTGATCACTTAAGCACTTCCAAGTCTACTGGCTCAGTTCACGTTGAGCCGATTGCGCTACCTGCTTCAAGGTTTTGCAAGCAGCTCGCATACCGGGTGCAAGATGCAGCAACTCACTCAGGCTGACTGAATGCTTCAGCAATAAAGTCAGCAAAGAAACTGGTTTGACGCGGCCATCCGGCTGTAACGCAGTCATCAGCGCGGCTGGCGGAGAAAGGTGCAGTGGATCTGAAATAGCGCGCATCGCTAAAAACGGTATCCCTTTCTCCGCCGCAACCGCAGCAATAGCGCCACTTTCCATATCAACAGCACATCCACCACTTTGTGATGCCAGCGCACGCTTGTCTACTTCCGTGCTCAATACTGTTGTACTGGTTACCAGTGGATCGTGAACAACATTGATATGCTTGGGTAAATTATGCTGAATGCGTATACGCCATTCGCTATCTGTTGAATAACTTTTAGCCGCCAACAATACCCGTTCCGGCAAAACCAGATCGCCTGACTGCAAACTGCCATTCAACGCACCAGCGACACC
>JACTML010000015.1 GCA_014584635.1 Nitrosomonas eutropha
GGATCGTTTGTAATCTTGCAATGCACCCGCAACAATTTCCGATGCGGAAGCAGAACCTCCGTTAACAAGCGTTACCATCGGTATGGTCTTGATACTTTGGGGCAGGTTTGCCAGAAAATCTTTTCCCGGGCCGCGAAGATAGTATTCCGGATTTGCACGCAATTGCATTTTTGCATCGCTGGTGCGCCCCTCTGTGTAGACCACCAGTGCGTTATTCGGCAAAAAAGCTGCAGAAACGGCGACAGCGCTATTGAGTAATCCACCCGGATCATTTCTCAGATCCAGAATCAGACCTTTCATGGGAACTTTACTTTCACTGTAGAGTTTAGTAATAGCTTCAGCCAGATTCTCCCCTGTGCGTTCCTGAAACTGGGTAATGCGCACATAGGCGTATCCCGGTTCAACGAGTCTGGATTTCACACTTTCGATTTTGATGACATCTCGAACGAGCGTAAAGGCGAGCGGTTCAGCTTCGCCTTCACGGATAATGGTGAGTGTGATTGAGGTATCCGGTTTTCCCCGCATCCGTTTGATAGCCTCATTGAGTGTCATGCCTTTAACAGCGGTATCATCGATCTTTATGATGAGATCGCCGGTTTTGATGCCGGCCCGGTATGCAGGCGTATCTTCAATTGGGGAAATAACTTTGACCAGGCCGTCCTCCATTGTTACCTGAATCCCCAATCCGCCAAATTCACCTTGCGTGCCAATTTGTAGTTCTTTATATTCTTCGTTATCCAGGAAAGCAGAATGTGGATCCAGTCCAACCAGCATCCCATTGATCGCTTCAGTAATGAGTTTTTTATCTTCAACAGGCTCAACGTAGTCGCTTTTGATACGCCCGAACACTTGTGAAAATGTACGTAATTCTTCGATCGGGAGTGTTTGCAGTTCTTCCTTGATTTCCTTGTCGGCAATGGCGGAAAAATTCAGGCTGACCATGACCCCGGCGATAATGCCGATAAAAACTAAACTGATTTTGTTCATAAAATTGCGCATGGTATGTTTACTCCGCCTTTACCTTTTTGGAAAAAATCGTATATATATCTTAATTAGTTGCTGTTGGCTTTTTGAGGCTATTCTATTTTTACCCAGCCGAGTGGATCGAAAGGTTTGCCTTGATATCTGAGTTCAAAATACAGACCTGACTCAGCATTTCCACCACTGTTACCGACTATTGCTATCGTATCACCACTTTTAACTTTGTTACCCACCCGTTTGTAAATTGCTTCGTTATTGCCATAAAGGCTCATGTAGTGATTGCCGTGGTCCAGAATCATCAGGTTTCCAAACCCTCGCAGCCAGTCAGAAAATATAACTTCACCATTTGCAATAGCCTTGACTTCGTTGCCTTCCCGGGAACGGATAAATAATCCTTTCCATTTTATATTGCTGTTTTCACGAGAACCGCCAAAGCGATTGATGAGTTCTCCCCGAACAGGCAGCCGCAATTTTCCCTTTAGTGCAGCAAAGGAGCTTTTTTGTTCAATGGCGCCAGGTAATTTATTATTACGTATTATAGATTTGTGATCTTTACTGCTTTGCTGTTTGAGGCTGTTTTTTTTATGTGCAAGTTGCTTGTTGAGTTTTTCAATCAGCCTGGAAAGGCGCAATTCATCTTGTTTGAGTGCATCAATTTTTTTTTGCTGATGAGAAACTTCTTTGGAGAGGGATGCCAGGATTTCTGATCGCCGTTTTTTTTCTGATTCGAGCTGCTGTTTTTGATGAAGCTGCTTGTTTTGAATTTGTTTAAGAGATTGATTTTGAATATAGCTTGCACGTGTCAAGATATCCAGATCAGCTAGCTGACTGCGCAAATCATCGATGTTTTTGGAACGAGCCTGTGCGATGTACTGATAGTAATAAAGGTTGCGTGCAGCCTTATCAGGATCATGTTGCCTGAATAACAGCTGTAAATATTCCTTATGTTTTATCAGATGCTGATAATAGATCAGCTTCCCAAGCTGGGCCCGCCTGATGTCAGCTGTACCCTGGAGTTGTGTTGACTTTTTTTGCAGGCGGGCGAGCTCGTTCTGTACACTCTTTTGCTGGTTCGCGAGTTGTGAAATCTGGTTGTGCAGATCGCTTATTGAGCGCTCGGAATCACGAAGCGCCTCAGCTGCTTTAATTTTAGAAGACTTTTTATCAGCCAGATCTTTTTGCAGAGCATCAATACGCGAGCGTAAATCGTGCAGCTGTTTCTGGTTATCCCGGTTAGCCTGAGGAATTGCGTATAGCAGGGAAGGAAAAGGTATGGTGGTAAGAAGCAAAAAACAGATAACAACGGGAAATATCTTTTCTTTCCAGAAAAAACAGTGTGGTGCTGGTGCGAATTTCCTGATTAGACCGACAAACATCAAGCTCCGGCTTTACCCTGATTTGCAACGGCCGATATCGCTTCCTCGATAGCACCAGTGTCCCCCAGATAGTAGCTTGCAAGCGGTTTCAGGTTATCGTCCAGCTCGTAGATTAAAGGAATTCCAGTCGGGATATTGTAATTCAGAATATCCTCATCAGAGATATTGTCGAGATGCTTAATCAAGGCACGCAGCGAATTTCCGTGAGCGGCAATAATTATTTTCTTTTCTGCTTTAATCTGTGGCGCAATCGCCTGATTCCAGTAGGGAAGAAATCTTGCCACAGTATCCTTGAGGCTTTCGGCAACCGGGATATCAGCGGGGGAGAGATTGCGATAACGGGCATCAAAACCAGGATAGCGTTTGTCTTCGGTGACGATGGAAGGTGGGCGGGTATCGTAACTGCGCCGCCATATCAGTACTTGCTCATCGCCGTATTCTTTAGCTGTTTCAGCTTTATTCAGACCTTGCAGGGCACCGTAATGACGTTCATTAAGCCGCCAGTTGAGTTCAACAGGAATCCACATTTGATCCATTTCATCCAGTGTGATCCACAGTGTGCGAATTGCTCGTTTGAGTAGTGATGTGTGCGCGATATCAAAGGTAAAACCGTTTTCACGAAGCAGTATTCCGGCATTTCTGGCTTCTTCAAGCCCTTTGGATGTCAGGTCAACATCAGTCCAACCTGTAAAGCGATTTTCTTGATTCCAGATGCTTTCTCCGTGTCGCAGGAGAACAAGTTTTTTCATGTTGGCCTTAGTTGGATGAAGGAAAATTACACATAAATAGCTTCTGTATTTTATTATATTTTATCTTAAGACGCAGCAGGCCGAGGCCAATCTGGCCCCAACAATCATTTGTTTGATTGGGCGAAGTGGGCATTGACGCGATTCAGTTTCGCAGGTAGCATCCTTGGCTTTTATAGATTTCTACTTGAGGGAGCAGGATGGCGCGTGCAGGGCTTGTAGTAGGGAACTGGAAAATGCATGGTAACTTGATTCAGAATCAGGAGTTGCTTGCCGCCATCGTTTCAGGTACCCGATCGTTACAAAATGTATCCTGTGCAGTATGTGTGCCCTATCCCTATTTGGCACAGGTGCAATCAGCGTTGAAGGATACGCATGTAGCGTGGGGAGGACAGAATGTTAGTCAGCACCATAAGGGGGCCTATACTGGAGAGGTGTCGGCCGACATGCTGGTTGATTTTGGTTGTCGCTATGCAATAGTAGGGCATTCAGAGCGCCGAACGCTATATCACGAAGATAATCAGGTGGTTGCTGAGAAATTTCGTTCTGCACAGGAACAGTCTTTGATACCAATACTCTGTGTGGGAGAAACACTGGCGCAGCGTGAGGCGAATGAAACCGAACAGATAATAGCCATGCAACTGGATGCCGTGATTAATCTGACGGGAGTGGATGCAATAAAGCGCTCAGTCATTGCATACGAGCCGGTATGGGCAATTGGCACGGGGAAAACAGCCACTCCTCAGCAGGCGCAGGATGTTCATGTCTTTATAAGAAATCGAATAGCTGCTCATAGCAGCGCAATCGCGGCGGACGTTCAGATAGTTTATGGCGGAAGTGTAAAATCGAGCAATGCACCTGAATTATTCGGGATGTCTGATATTGACGGAGGACTGATTGGAGGAGCTTCGTTGATCGCTGAAGAATTTGTTTCAATTTGTTCCGCAGCACAAAGTTAATAAGGAATACAAATATTGTGGAAACACTCGTTTGGTCAGTACATATCATTGCAGCGATAGTTATTATCGTTTTGGTTTTATTGCAGCAGGGAAAAGGTGCGGATATGGGGGCGGCATTTGGAAGTGGTGCTTCCGGAAGTTTGTTTGGAGCCAGTGGATCAGCTAATTTTTTAAGCAGAATGACGGCTTTGGCGACCACTATTTTTTTTGTTACCAGCCTGACGCTAACTTATTATACAAATAGTGACCGAGATGACGGAAGTATCATGCAGAAACTGGAACTGAAGTCGGATAAAGCTGCTGATTCAGCCGAAAATATTAAAAATTCGGATGTGGAAAATAGAGATGATTCCACATCAAGAGTAGGCGAAATTCCGGAATAATCTGCAATTTTATAGATGCACAGGAAGTATAGGTAAGTTCTCGCCGACGTGGTGGAATTGGTAGACACGCCGTCTTGAGGGGGCGGTGGCGAAAGCTGTGCGAGTTCGATTCTCGCCGTCGGCACCAGGCGAGCTATTATTGATAAATATCAGACTAATTTAGTTTCCATAATTCAGTAAGGACGTAGGTAATGCTGGACACCATGCTTGGGAATTATTTTCCTATTTTGTTATTTATATTAATCGGATTGGCAGTGGGCTTATTATGTTTGGCTGCGGGCTGGCTGCTTGCACCCAATAAACCTGATGCTGAAAAGCTGTCTGCTTACGAGTGTGGATTTGGTGCATTTGAAGATGCGCGCATGAAGTTTGATGTGCGCTACTATTTAATTGCAATTCTGTTTATTTTGTTTGATTTGGAAATAGCATTTTTATTCCCGTGGGCCGTTGCATTTAAAGAAATAGGGTTATTCGGTTTTGTTGCAATGCTGGTATTTCTTGGACTGCTTGTTGTGGGCTTTATTTACGAATGGGCTAAGGGTGCTTTGGAGTGGGATTAAATAATGGGAATTGAGGGTGCATTAGACAAAGGATTCGTCACTACAAGTCTGGATTCGCTGATCAATTGGGGGCGCACAGGTTCAATGTGGCCTATGACCTTTGGGTTGGCATGCTGTGCGGTGGAAATGATGCAAACCGGTGCATCCCGCTACGATCTGGATAGATTTGGAATTGTTTTTCGTCCAAGCCCACGACAATCAGATGTCATGATAGTTGCGGGCACGTTATGCAACAAGATGGCTCCGGCTTTACGTAAGGTTTATGATCAAATGGCTGAGCCGCGTTGGGTGATTTCCATGGGGTCCTGTGCAAACGGCGGTGGATACTACCACTATTCCTATTCAGTCGTGCGAGGGTGTGATCGGATCGTGCCTGTTGATATTTATGTACCGGGTTGCCCTCCCACTGCGGAAGCTTTGCTTTATGGGATTATTCAGTTGCAGAATAAGATTTGGCGAACCAATACAATTGCGCGCTAGGGAATGAAAATGATAGATGGCCGCACTGATGAGTTTGTAGTCAATTTGCAGAAAATATTAGGGAGTCAGCTGGTTGATATTGGCCGTGCATTAGGGGAGCTGACTGTTTTAATTCATCCTCGGGATTTATTGGATGTTGCTGAAACGTTAAAAAGTCATTCTGATCTGAATTTTGATACGCTAATCGATTTATGCGGTGTTGATTACAGTGAATATACGACCGATACACATGCCGGATATAAGCGGGGAGACAAGCGCTTTGCAGTGGTGTATCACTTGCTTTCAGTCAAACACAATAACAGGCTGCGGATGCGTGTATTTGTGGAAGATAATGAATTTCCCACGATTGATTCAGTAATGCGTATATGGCCTTCAGCTAACTGGTATGAGCGTGAGGCGTTTGATTTATTCGGAATAGTTTTTAATAACCATCTGGATTTAAGAAGAATTCTTACGGATTACGGTTTTATAGGAAATCCGTTTCGTAAGGACTTTCCGCTTTCGGGACATATGGAAATGCAATACGATGCGGAGCAAAAAAGAGTTGTCTATCAACCTATTACTATCGAACCCCGCGAGATTACTCCCTATATTATTCGTGAAGAACAGTACGGCAAGGAAGAGGCATGATGTGTTCTATGAGTAAGCAGCGGTTCTCACCAATTTTTTTGGAAAGGTCTTTTTAAGATGGCTGAAATTCGTAACTACACTATGAATTTTGGGCCACAGCATCCTGCTGCGCACGGAGTACTGCGTCTGGTAATGGAGCTGGATGGGGAAGTTATTCGACGCGCAGATCCGCATATCGGATTACTTCACCGAGCCACAGAAAAACTTGCAGAAAATAAAACCTATATACAGTCTGTTCCTTATATGGATCGTCTGGATTATGTATCCATGATGGTCAACGAGCATGCATATGTAATGGCCATAGAAAAGCTGTTGCAAATTGAAGTGCCTGTAAGAGCGCAATATATACGTGTTATGTTTGATGAGATAACTCGTATTCTTAACCATTTGCTGTGGCTGGGTGCTCACGCGCTGGATGTTGGGGCAATGACTGTTTTTTTGTATGCCTTTCGCGAAAGAGAGGATCTGATGGATTGCTATGAGGCGGTATCAGGTGCTCGTTTGCATGCAGCTTACTATCGTCCCGGAGGGGTTTATCGCGATTTGCCGGATACTATGCCGCAATATCAGTCGTCGGCCATACACGATGAAAAAACCACGAAGATACGGAATGAAAATCGACAAGGCTCTCTGCTGGATTTTATTGAGGATTTTACGCGCAGATTTCCTGGTTACATTGATGACTATGAAACATTATTAACAGATAACAGAATCTGGAAACAGCGTCTGGTTGATATCGGTGTGGTTTCGCCAGATCGTGCCAAGGCACTGGGATTTAGTGGACCGATGTTGCGCGGATCCGGAGTGGAGTGGGATTTGCGTAAAAAGCAACCTTATGAGGTTTACGATCAGATAGATTTTGATATACCGGTTGGTACTAATGGTGATTGTTATGATCGCTATTTGGTACGTATTGAAGAAATGCGTCAATCTAATCGCATCATTAAGCAATGTATTGACTGGTTAAGACAGAATCCTGGTTCCGTTATTACGCATAACCATAAAGTTGCTCCTCCTTCCCGGTTATCCATGAAACAAAATATGGAAGAAATGATTCATCATTTCAAGCTGTTTACAGAGGGGATGCACGTTCCAAGGGGGGAAACGTATGCTGCAGTGGAACATCCCAAAGGTGAATTTGGTATTTATATCATTTCAGATGGTGCCAATAAGCCTTATCGTTTAAAAATACGTGCACCTGGATTTGCGCACTTGGCGGCAATGGATGAAATGACGCGGGGGCATATGATTGCTGATCTTGTGGCAATAATTGGTACCCAGGATATAGTGTTTGGTGAAATAGACAGATGAACTCGCCGATGTTAAGCACAGAATCTCTGAAGAAGATTGATCGGGAAATTGCCAAATATCCCGCAGATAAAAAGCAGTCAGCGGTTATGTCTGCATTGGCTATTGCTCAGGATGAAAAAGGCTGGCTGGCAACAGAAACGATGGATTTTATTGCAAATTATTTGGAGATGCCTGCAATTGCCGTCTATGAAGTTGCTACTTTTTACAATATGTATAACCTGAAGCCGATTGGAAAATACAAATTAACCGTTTGTACCAATCTGCCTTGTGCGTTATCCGGGAGTAATCAGACAGCAGATTATCTGAAGAAAAGGCTTGGCATAGGATTTAATGAAACAACTGAAGATGGGTTGTTTACCCTTAAGGAGGGTGAGTGTATGGGGGCATGTGGTGATGCTCCTGTACTTCTGGTTAATAATAAGCGCATGTGCAGTTTTATGACTGAGGATCAGATAGACAAATTGATCGAGGAATTAAAGGGATGACTCAACCTACTCTGACCATCATGGCGGGTGTTGACACTACGGATTCAGATAATTGGCGTTTACAAAGCTATTTAAAGCGGGATGGATATGCTGCTCTAAAGAAAATCCTTTCTCAAAAAATACCTCCGGAAGCTGTTATTGAGGAAGTAAAGAAATCTGTATTGCGTGGTCGTGGTGGTGCAGGTTTTCCTACCGGTCTGAAATGGAGTTTCATGCCCAAGCAGTATACGGGTGAAAAATATCTTGTCTGCAATTCTGATGAAGGGGAGCCTGGTACTTTCAAAGATCGCGATATCATGCGTTACAACCCACATGTATTGATTGAGGGTATGTTGATTGCTGCCTACGCAATGGGTATTCGAACCGGCTACAATTACGTGCACGGTGAAATCTGGGATGTATATGAGCGTATGGAAGAAGCTGTTGAAGAAGCCAATGCAGCCGGATTTCTTGGAGAGAACATTTTGGGCTCTGGCTTCAGCTTTCGACTTTATAATCACCATGGTTATGGCGCGTATATTTGTGGTGAAGAAACAGCATTGCTAGAGTCAATTGAAGGTAAAAAGGGGCAACCGCGATTTAAACCTCCTTTCCCGGCTAATTTTGGTTTATACGGCAAACCGACGACAATTAATAATACCGAAACATTTGCTTCGGTTCCCTGGATCATTCGTAATGGAGGGGACTCCTACCTGCAATTAGGTAAACCAAATAATGGTGGTACTAAGATATTTTCAGTCTCTGGTCATGTGAATAAGCCTGGTAATTATGAAGTACCTATGGGGACACCATTTGCGAAATTACTGGAACTGGCTGGAGGAATGCGCGGAGGAAGAAAGTTAAAAGCCTGCATTCCTGGGGGGTCATCAATGCCGGTTTTGCCTGGTGACATCATGATGGAAACAGACATGGATTATGATTCAATAGCAAAAGCAGGTTCCATGCTGGGTTCAGGGGCTGTCATCATTATGGATGAGACAACCTGTATGGTACGTGCATTAGAGCGTCTTTCCTATTTCTATTATGAGGAGTCTTGCGGACAGTGCACTCCCTGTCGGGAAGGAACAGGATGGCTCTACAGAATTATTAACCGGATTGAACATGGAAAAGGAAGAATAGAAGATCTGGATGTGCTCAATAACCTTGCTGATAATATTCAGGGCAGAACTATCTGCGCATTAGGGGATGCTGCTGCAATGCCGGTACGGGCCATGTTGCATCATTTTTGGGATGAGTTTGTCTTTCATATTGAACATAAAAAGTGCATGGTCTAGGCGCTCTGATTTCAGAATTATGTTTATTCGACTCCCGATATTTGGTAATTACTGCTGATGATTAATATTGAAATTGATGGCAAACAGATAGCTGTTGAGAAGGGCAGTACCGTAATGGATGCTGCCAAAAAAATTGGGGTATACATTCCACATTTTTGTTACCACAAAAAATTGTCGATAGCTGCTAATTGCCGGATGTGTCTGGTCGATGTCGAGAAGGCTCCCAAACCTTTGCCTGCATGTGCGACACCGGTTGCTGAAGGCATGAAAGTTTCAACACACTCTCAGATGGCTGTTACAGCCCAGAAGGGGGTAATGGAATTTTTGCTTATTAACCATCCACTGGATTGTCCTATTTGCGACCAGGGCGGAGAATGTCAGTTGCAGGATTTGGCTGTCGGATACGGTTCAAGTGGTTCACGTTATCAGGAAGCCAAGCGCGCAGTAACCAACAAAAATCTTGGACCACTCATATCAACAGATATGACTCGCTGTATTCACTGTACGAGATGTGTCCGTTTCGGGCAGGAAATAGCCGGAATCATGGAACTTGGAATGGCTGGACGCGGGGAACATTCAGAGATTCTGACATTTGTTGGCAAAACCGTTGATTCCGAGTTGTCGGGTAATGTAATTGACCTGTGCCCGGTTGGTGCTTTGGTCAGTAAACCTTTTCGCTACTCAGCCAGAACCTGGGAGTTATCGCGCAGAAAATCGATCAGTCCCCATTGCGGGTTAGGCAGTAATCTGGTTGTACAGGTAAAGAACAACCGCGTTATGCGGGTATTGCCGCGTGAGAATGAGGCTGTTAACGAATGCTGGTTATCCGATAAAGATCGTTTTTCTTATGAAGGGCTGAATTCCGAAGATCGTCTGACTGTGCCGATGATCAGGAAATCCGGAGTGTGGCAGACTTGTGACTGGCAAGAAGCACTGGCTTTTACTGCTGAAGGACTCAAGGATGTGATTAGCAGACATGGTGCACAAAGTGTTGGCGCTTTGGGGTCGGCCCATAGCACACTGGAAGAGCTTTATTTGCTGCAGAAGCTGTTGCGTGGATTGGGCAGTCATAATGTTGACCACCGGATACGTCAGTCTGATTTCCGTGCAGATGCTGTGTCACAGGGAACCCCCTGGTTGGGAATGCGGATCGCAGAAGTTTCACAGTTAAAATCGATATTGGTTATTGGCAGTACATTACGCAAAGATCATCCCTTGCTTGCCCAACGGATGCGTCAAGCAGTAAAGCAGGGCACGCAGTTAAGTATCATTAATCCGATGGGTGATGATCTGCTAACCAGGCTTGCTTACCAGGTCATAGTTTCACCATCGGCAATGCTGGGCGCTGTGCTACAGGTTCTTAAGGCAGCTGCTGAAATTAAGGGTGTTTCCGTTCCTGAGCACATTGCGGGGGCAATGAATAAAATCAGTGTTTCGGAGAATGCTCGAGGGATAGCAAACAGTCTCATAGAACATTCTCCGGCAGCTGTTTTTCTGGGTAATCTTGCGCAACATCATTCTTGTTATGCGGATTTACTCAGTGCAATACAGGCTATTTCAGAAATAACCGGGGCGAGATTTGGTGTTTTAGGAGAATCAGCAAATAGCGTGGGCGCTTATTCTGTTGGTATGGTGCCGTGGGGAACTGTGTCAACAAACAAAGCTGAATCGGAAAAATCGGGTTTAAATGCAGGGCAGATGTTGGGATTGGGTACATCGGAGGATGAGCAACCCTGCAATGCTTATATATTATTAAACATTGAGCCGGAGCTTGATTGCCATGATGTCTGCCGAGCACTACAGGTAATGAATCGTGCTGAATTTGTGGTTTCTTTAAGTAGTTACAAGGGCAATATTCCTGATTATGCAGATGTTATTCTGCCTATTTCCCCATTTACGGAAACATCTGGTACTTTTGTTAATTCCGAAGGAAGAATTCAGAGTTTCCAGGGAGTGGTATCTCCACTTGGTGAAACGCGTCCTGCTTGGAAAATATTACGTGTGTTAGGAAATTTGTTACAACTGGAAGGATTTGATTACGATTCATCAGAACAGATTCGCATGGAAATTGTTTCTGACAAAGAGGAGTTTGTACAAAATCTGGATAACTCACTCAGTACATTTTCTGTCGGTGATGGTGACCAGCAGGGTGGCAAAATAGAAAGAATCGGTGAAGTGCCGATTTATCAGGCAGATCCGATTGTAAGACGTGCGATATCCCTACAAAAAACGCATGATGCTGCTCAACCAATCGCATTTGCTTCTTCGACCTTACTTAATAAAGTAGGAATTTTGGCTGGTGAAACAGTTCGAATAAGCCAGCAAAATGAGGAAATTCAGACGGTGATTTCGGCTGATGATAACTTGCCAGATGATTGTATTCGTTTGGTGTGTGCGCTTCCACAGACATCCAGATTGGGTGCAATGTTTGGCGAGATCAAACTGGAAAAATTATAAGAACCTGGATTTTAAATCTGATCAATGGATAGTTTTCAATCATTATTTGAACAGTTGTTTGGCAGCGAATGGGGAGAGCCTCTTTTCCTGTTTACGAAGAGTTTGTTGCTGATTCTGGCAATCCTTATTCCGTTACTGCTGGCGGTAGCATATCTTACCTTTGCGGAAAGAAAGATTATTGCGTATATGCAAGTAAGAGTAGGGCCAAATCGTGTGACATTTTTCAGTATTCCTTGGCTAGGCGGATGGGGACAACCGATTGCCGACGCAGTCAAGGCCATCATGAAAGAAATTATTATCCCGACAGGTGCGAATAAGTTTTTATTTCTTCTTGCACCGGTATTGGCGATAACACCAGCATTAGCTGCATGGGCTGTTGTTCCTTTTTCAGCGGAATTAGTACTGGCTGATATCAATGCTGCGCTGTTATATATTCTGGCCATGACGTCTCTGGGTGTTTATGGCGTTATTATTGCTGGATGGGCTTCTAATTCGAAATATGCTTTTTTGGGCGCCATGCGCTCCGCTGCACAGGTTATTTCGTATGAACTGGCAATGGGATTTGCTCTGGTCTGTGTATTGATGATGTCTTCCAGCCTCAATTTGGGAGATATCGTGGCAGGTCAGCAAGGAGAGAGTTTCCTTAACTGGTATATGATCCCTTTGTTTCCCATGTTTCTGGTTTATTTTATTTCTGGAGTGGCTGAAACCAATCGGCTGCCTTTTGATGTGGCTGAGGGAGAATCAGAAATCGTGGCTGGTTTTCACGTGGATTACTCAGGAATGGCCTTTACCATATTCTTCCTTGCCGAGTATGCAAATATGATCCTGGTTGCGACGCTGACCAGTATTATGTTTCTTGGCGGATGGTTGCCACCGGTGGATATTGCTCCTTTCAATCTGATTCCGGGTATGGCCTGGTTATTGCTGAAAGTAGCCGTGATGTTGTTTTTCTTTCTTTGGTTCCGCGCCACTTTTCCTCGTTATCGTTATGATCAGATCATGCGATTGGGATGGAAGGTGTTTATTCCAATTACATTAATCTGGATTGTTTTATTGGGTACGGTAATGCAATTACCTGAAGCTACGCTACAAAGTTTTCCATTGAACCTTTGGTTTTAAATCGAGAGGAATTCTGAAATGGAACGCATTAAACGATTTTTTAAATCTTTTCTGCTATTTGAATTACTGCAAGGAATGAAAGTAACTGGACGCTATTTATTTGCGCCCAAGATTACTGTGCATTACCCGGAAGAGAAAACGCCACAATCGCCTCGATTCAGAGGATTGCATGCTTTGCGACGCTACCCCAATGGTGAGGAGCGTTGCATAGCCTGCAAGCTTTGTGAAGCGGTTTGTCCTGCGATGGCAATTACGATTGAATCGGAAGAGCGTGATGATGGTACACGGCGTACTACACGTTATGATATTGACCTGATTAAATGTATCTTTTGCGGGTTTTGTGAAGAAGCCTGTCCGGTCGATGCAATTGTCGAAACACGTGTACTTGAATATCACGGTGAAACCCGGGGAGATCTGACTTATACAAAAGAAATGCTACTGGCTGTGGGTGATCGATATGAGGAACAAATAGCCGAAGATAAAGCAGCTGACGCTCCTTATCGTTAAATAGACAAATATAAATTTATGGATTTTCAGGATTTTGTTTTTTATAGTTTAGCGAGTGTGGCAATAATTGCTGCACTGGGAGTTATTACATTACGTAATCCCGTTCACTCTGCGCTGTTTCTGGTACTTGTATTCGTGACATCGTCTGGGCTGTGGCTTTTACTTGAAGCAGAGTTTTTGGCCATAGCTTTAGTATTGGTATATGTAGGTGCCGTCATGGTGCTGTTCCTGTTCGTAGTTATGATGCTGGACATCAATCTTGATCGCTTGCGGGAAGGTTTTTGGAAATGGTTCCCTTTTGGTGCGATACTGGCTTTGATTATGACGGTCGAGATGGGTATGGTATTCATGAGCAAACAGTTTGGATCCGAGGTAGTAAAAACTCCGGATGCCAAACTGATAGACTACAGCAATACCAAAGAACTGGGTCTGCTGATATACACTGAATATGTGTACGCTTTTGAGTTGGCTGCAGTTATTTTGCTGGTAGCGATGATTGCTGCAATCGCCATAACTTTGCGCTATCGCACAGATAAAAAATCTCCTGATGTATCCAGGCAGGTGGCAGTTAGCCGCGATGAACGATTGAAAATAATATCCATGCCCGCTGAAAGAAAAGAATAACTTCTTCCTTCCGGAATTCAAATTATCTATCTTAAATTTCTCATCTAAAGGGTAATCATCTTGGTGTCACTATCACACTATCTCGTGCTGGGAGCTCTTTTATTTGCCATAGGAGTTGTAGGTATTTTTCTTAATCGCAAAAATGTCATTATTTTGCTGATGTCAATTGAGTTAATGCTGTTAGCGGTCAATATGAATTTTGTTGCTTTTTCGCATTACTTGCAGAATACGGCCGGACAGATTTTTGTATTTTTCATTCTGACAGTAGCAGCAGCCGAAGCAGCTATTGGTCTGGCTATATTAGTCGCTTTGTTTAGAAACTTGCGTACGATTAATGTGGATGATCTGGATAACCTGAAAGGTTAACTGCAAAACAGCTTTATATTCGACCGACTTGTTAAACAATACTGTTAATTAATAGCTCAGATGGAAAATCTCTATTTATTAGTTCCAATGGCGCCTTTGTTAGGTGCAATTATCGTAGGGTTGTTTGGGTGGCGAATCGGCCTGAAATGGAGTCATCGTACGACGATTGCACTGGTAACACTATCGTTTATAACGTCTGTTGTAATTTTTGCTGATGTATTACAAGGAAATCTTTATAACGGCGGTGTTTACACTTGGATGACATCAGGTGAAACGGTAATTGAAATAGGATTTTTGATAGACACACTCTCGGCCACGATGATGGTGGTTGTGACGGGCGTCTCATTAATGGTGCATGTCTATACGATTGGGTACATGCAGGAAGATCCAGGCTATCAGCGCTTTTTTAGCTACATATCGCTATTTACGTTTTCCATGCTGATGTTGGTAATGTCCAATAATTTTTTACAGCTGTTTTTTGGTTGGGAAGCTGTAGGTCTGGTCTCTTATTTATTGATCGGTTTTTGGTATACGCGCCCAACGGCAGTCTATGCCAATTTAAAGGCGTTCTTAGTTAACCGGATTGCCGATATTGGATTTTTACTGGGAATTGCCCTGATACTGGCGAATGTTGGCACTCTGGATTATGAGCTTGTATTTGCTCACGCAGGACATCTGGCGTCTCGCACGATAGAGATTTTTCCTGGCGAGTCGTGGATGTTAATGACATTAATATGTTTACTGCTTTTTGTAGGTGCAATGGGTAAATCTGCTCAGTTTCCCCTGCATGTCTGGCTGCCGGATTCCATGGAAGGCCCCACTCCTATCTCAGCCCTGATTCATGCAGCAACGATGGTAACTGCTGGCATTTTTATGGTTGCTCGCATGTCTCCTTTATTTGAGCTGTCTGTTACAGCTCATTCGGTTATTTTTGTAATTGGTGGGATTACCACCCTGTTCATGGCACTGGTGGCAGTTGTGCAGAATGATATTAAACGGGTTGTAGCGTATTCAACGCTCTCTCAGCTGGGTTACATGACAATCGCCTTGGGTGCATCTGCTTATTCGGCGGCTATTTTTCACCTTATGACACATGCTTTTTTCAAAGCGCTACTGTTTTTGGGCGCTGGATCTGTCATTATTGCCATGCATCATGAACAGGATATGCGCAAAATGGGTGGGCTCAAGAAGTACATGCCGATTACATTTGGCACCATGTTTGTTGCGGCGTTGGCTAGCGCAGGTGTGCCAGGCTTTTCAGGCTTTTTCTCCAAGGATGCGATTATTGTAGGAGCCCAGCTTTCCGAAATTCCTGGAGCGGAATTTGCTTATTTTTGTGCGTTAAGCACTGTATTCGTCACCGCACTGTATACATTCAGACTGATATTCATGACATTTTATGGCAAAGCGAGAATGGATGACCATACGCGAGAGCATCTGCATGAATCTCCTTGGGTGGTGACAGTTCCGCTGGTTATTTTGGCCATTCCCAGTGTCGCTGCCGGCTGGGTTATTGAGCCAATGCTTTTTGGGGATTACTTCGCCGGACCAATATTTATTGATGAACAAAATGATGTCATGGCGAAGATGGGCGAGCACTATACAGGGATATTAGGCATGATAGTCCACTCGTTAACGACGCCTCCTTTGTGGTTGGCAACGGGAGGAATTTTTACTGCCTGGTTCTTGTATTGTTATCAGACGGCATTGCCAGCCAAAATTAGTAAACTGGTTAATCCAATTTATGTTCTTCTGGAGAAAAAATATTTTATTGATGAACTGTACAGCTGGTTGTTTGCAGGTGGCTTGCGTGCAACAAGTTCTCTGTTATGGAAGTACGTGGATGTAAAAATTATAGATGGCTTGATGGTTAATGGTTCAGCACGTGTAATGGGTTGGTTTGCGATGGCAGGTCGTCGCATTCAATCCGGATACATCTATCATTATGCGTTTAGCATGATCGTGGGTGTGTTTGTTCTAATGAGCATATGGCTGTTTCCTTTTTAGGCTTCAGGGAATCAAAAACAGATTAATCATTTGTTCTGTTCTCTGGGATAACTAATCGCATAAAAATGCAACTTAAGACGAAATAAACATGTTATTTGGATTTCCGCTATTAAGTCTGATTATCTGGTTACCAATTATTGCTGGTTTGATCGTATTTGTAATGAGTGACCGAAATCTTCGAGCTGTACGTTGGGTTGCTCTGGTTGGGTCTGTAGCTGGATTTCTTGTGACGCTACCACTTTATAGCGGGTTTGATACATCCGTTGCTTCAATGCAGTTTGTTGAGCAGAGTGTATGGTTCGAGCGCCTTAATGTTTATTATTATCTGGGAGTGGATGGCATATCCATGCCGCTGATTGTATTAAACAGCTTCATGACTCCATTAGTAGTAATAGCTGGATGGGAAGTGATCCGTGAAAAAGTTTCCCAGTATATGGGTGCTTTTTTAATTATGTCCGGGGTGCTCAATGGAGTATTTGCGTCGCTGGATGCCATACTGTTTTATTCTTTCTGGGAAGCGTCGTTGGTTCCAATGTTTATTATTATTGGAGTCTGGGGAGGGCCCAACCGAATCTATGCCGCTCTAAAATTTTTCCTCTATACGTTTCTGGGTTCTTTATTAATGCTAGTGGCATTAATATACCTCTATATTACTTCTGATGGCAGTTTTTCAATTCTGGATTATCACCAGCTGCCAATACCGTTAACCGCACAGATTCTTATATTTATAGGATTCATGGTTGCTTTTGCGGTAAAGGTTCCGATGTGGCCAGTACATACCTGGTTACCGGATGCACACGTCGAAGCACCAACAGGCGGTTCCGTAATACTGGCAGCAATTTTGCTCAAACTGGGCGGATACGGTTTCCTGAGGTTTTCATTGCCGATTGCACCCGATGCGAGTCATGAATTGTCGTGGATAGTCATTTCCTTGTCACTGATAGCCATTGTGTATATCGGTATTGTCGCGATCATGCAGAAGGATATGAAGAAGCTGGTTGCCTATTCCTCGGTTTCTCATATGGGATTTGTTACATTAGGTTTTTTTCTGTTCAACCCTATCGGGATGGAAGGCGGCATGGTGCAAATGATTTCTCACGGATTTATTTCCGGTGCCCTGTTCCTGTGCGTTGGGGTTTTATATGATCGGCTACATACTCGCTTAATTGCGGATTATGGTGGGGTTGTTAATAAAATGCCGGCTTTCGCTGCGTTTTTTATGTTGTTTGCGATGGCAAATTCGGGACTTCCTGGTACCAGCGGTTTTGTGGGTGAGTTTATGGTGATTATGGGATCCATGGAAGTCAATTTCTGGTATGCATTTTTCGCCGCGTTAACGCTGATTTTAGGTGCGTCTTATAGTTTATGGTTGTATAAGAAGGTTATATTTGGGCCTGTAGCGAACCCTAATGTAGAAGGTATGAAAGATATTTCGGCTCGTGAATTTCTGATTCTGGCTATCCTGGCGGTAGCAGTTTTAGCGCTGGGTATTTATCCACTTCCGCTGACGGAAGTTATGCACGCTACAGTTGACAACCTGCTGGAGCACGTTGCACATACCAAGCTTTAAGATATTTGGTTCAACCTATTGGATAATAAAGTATTTTCCTGACTGGAAATTAAGGATCTTTCATGGATTTTTTGTTGCCTGACTTTACACCAGCCTATCCCGAGATTTTCCTGCTGTTCATGATTTGTGTGATCATGCTTGCTGACTTGTTTGCAGGAAAGAAAATTCAGCTTCTGTCATTTTACTTATCGTTATTTGCGCTTGCCGGATGTTCGCTCATTACCTATGGCATATACGATACAGAGATACACCGTACTTTCTCGGGTATGTTTGTTGGTGATGAAATGTCAAATATGCTGAAACTGATGATTTATCCTACGGTTGCAGCTGTATTTGTTTATTCGCGTTCTTATCTGAGTTTGCGGGGATTATTGCGAGGTGAATTCTTCAGTCTTGCGCTATTTGCCACGCTGGGAATGATGGTGATGGTTTCTGCTAGCCATCTGATTACGCTTTATTTAGGGCTTGAATTGCTGTCTTTATCGTTATACGCCATGGTGGCGCTGCAACGGGAATCGGCTGTTGCGACCGAAGCAGCTATTAAATTCTTTGTTTTGGGTGCGCTGGCCTCCGGGTTTTTGCTTTATGGCATGTCAATGTTATATGGTGCAACAGGAACGTTGCATATAACGGAATTAGTGCAAAGTATGCAGCAAGGCATAGCCGATCGTGACATTTTTATTATTGGTCTGGTTTTTATTGTAGCCGGCCTTGGTTTTAAGCTGTGTGCTGTGCCGTTTCATATGTGGGTTCCGGATATTTATGAAGGTGCCCCTACTGCAATAACATTATTTATCGGATCTGCTCCCAAGCTGGCAGCTTTTGGTTTTGTTATGCGATTGCTGGTGGAAGGTTTGGGCGAGTTATCAGCTGACTGGCAAGGTATGTTGATTATATTGTCGGTTGCATCGATGACAGTCGGTAATTTTGTAGCGATAGCGCAGCAAAATATCAAGCGTATGCTGGCGTACTCTACTATTTCGCATATAGGGTTCGTTTTGCTCGGATTTATAGCGGTAGGCGAAAACGGTTACAGTTCAGCCATGTTTTATATCATTGCCTATGTGCTAATGACTCTGGGAGCATTCGGAATTATCATGCTGCTTTCTCGTGAAGGGTTTGAAGCGGATAAGATCACTGATTTCAAGGGACTTAACCAGCGTAATCCGTGGCTTGCATTCATGATGCTGATCATTATGTTTTCCATGGCAGGGGTGCCTCCCATGATAGGGTTTTACGCAAAACTGGCGGTATTTCAGGCGGTTCTTGAGGCCGGCTATGTATGGCTGGTCGTTGTTGCAGTCATACTGGCCGTGATTGGTGCTTTTTACTACTTGCGTATCGTCAAGTTCATGTATTTTGACGTGACGGAAGATGTCCAGCCAGTTTCGTTTAAACCGGATGTCAGAATACTTGTCAGCGCAAACGGGTTGGCCATAATACTTCTGGGTATGTTTCCCCAGGCGCTTATGGGTTTAAGCTTATCTGCCATTCAACATTCCATGTAATCCAAATCGGTTGTAGAAATGGCAGGTAAGAAATTATGGCTGACTGTAGCTGATGCGATAGATTACGCCTGCCATATCATCGGAAACGAGCATCGCTCCATCTGATGCAATGAGAATATCAACCGGTTTACCCCAGGCTTCATTATCCTGAAGCCAGCCTTCTGCAAAGATTTCTTTTTTCGTAACCTTATTTTTTTCAAGCTGTACGCGTTCGATACGGTAGCCTATTTTTGTGCTGCGGTTCCAGGAGCCGTGTTCGGCAATAAAGATGTTGTGTCGATAGTCAGCGGGAAACATACTGCCCGTGTAGAATCGCATTCCCATTGGTGCAACGTGCGGATCAAGCGCTATAGCGGGGGGCGTAAACTTGTTGCAGTCATGCTTTGCCCCAAGTTTGGGATCGGCTACCTCCAGTCCGTGGCAGTAAGGAAACCCGAAATGCATGTCTTTTTCAGGTGCGTGATTTAGTTCATCTTGCGGCAAATTATCTCCCATCCATTCCCGGCTGATATCGGTGAACCACAATTCATTTGTGTCGGGGTGCCAATCAAATCCTTCCGAGTTACGGACGCCTTTTGCAACCACTTCGTAATTTGTTCCATCCGGTTTTATTCGTGAAATAAGAGCAAAACGATCCAGATCTGTTTCGCAGATGTTGCAGGGCGAACCTACGGAAACATACAGCCAGTTATCCGGACCGAATGCAATATAGCGCCAGCCATGATAGGTTTCTTTAGGGTAATCAGTCGTTATAATGCGCGGTGGAGCGGGGTGATCAAGCGCGCTTTCGATAGCATCGAAACGCAGGATTTTGTTAATGGATGATACATATAGAGCACCATCATGAAATGCGACCCCGGTGGGCATTTTGAGCTTGCTCGCGATGACACGAACCTGACGTTTTCCTTCATTTTCCGTGATGGCATAGATGTTGCCAGCCGATTTCGAGCCAACAAATAGTGTTCCTTTGTCGCCCAATGTCATTGCCTGTGCGGCTGGTACATGCGCCCAAACGCTGATTGAAAATCCCGGTGGCAGCTTGATTTTATCGAGGGGCAGATTTGACTCCTGGGCGTTAATTTGGAGACTGATTGTGCACAGTGATACCGAAAAAACAAAACGTGATAATTTCATACGATAGAACATACAGATTAAGGAATAGAGATTTCGAGGTTGGTGTAACTTGAAATCAGGAAACCTGACCCTACAATGGTAGCGCATTTTTTAAGGAGGAAAGTATGCAAACTGCGGAAAACGTCGAACATTTGAATTTTCAGGCCGAGGCAAAGCAGCTTTTGAAGCTGATGATCCATTCTCTTTACAGCAACAAGGAGATTTTTCTGCGGGAACTGATTTCGAATGCTTCAGATGCAGCAGATAAGCTGAGATTTGAAGGATTGTCTGATGCGGCATTATATGAATCTGACCCGGACCTCAAGATCCGGATTGCCTATGATAAAGAGGCACGTACCATTACGATTACTGATAACGGTATCGGTATGTCCAGGCAGGAAGTGATTGATAATATTGGCACCATTGCCAAATCGGGAACACGGGAATTTATTAATTCGCTGACAGGTGATCAGATAAAGGATGCGAATCTGATTGGTCAGTTTGGTGTGGGTTTTTATTCTGCTTTTATTGTAGCGGACAAGGTGTCACTGACCACCCGTCGCGCAGGCTTGACTGCCGAATATGGCGTGCGCTGGGAATCTGCCGGTGAAGGTGAATATACGCTGGAAACTGTAGAAAAAAAGAATCGGGGAACAGAAGTTGTTTTGCATCTGCGGGAAGGTGAGGATGAGCTGTTAAGCAGTTTTCAGCTGCGCTCCATTATTCGCAAATATTCGGATCACATTACGCTACCCATTATCATGAAGAAGGAGATATGGGATGACGAAAGTAAGGCATACAAAATAAGTGATGAAGAAGAAACTGTTAATCAGGCCAGTGCAATTTGGGCGCGCCCCAAAAATGAAATTACACAGGAGCAGTATGATGAATTCTATAAACATATAGCGCATGATTTTGAGCCGCCGCTGGCCCATGTCCATGCCAGAGTTGAAGGCAATCAGGAATATATCCAGCTGCTGTATATTCCTGCCCGTGCGCCGTTTGATCTGTTCGATCGAGAACATCGTCATGGCCTCAAGCTTTATATCAAGCGCGTGTTTATTATGGATGATGCGGAGAAGCTGTTGCCGGGCTATCTGCGTTTCGTGCGCGGTATTATTGATTCAAGCGATTTACCATTGAATGTTTCGCGTGAAATCCTGCAGGAATCGAGAGATATTGACAGTATTCGTGCCGGTTCGGTGAAAAAAGTTCTGGGATTAATTGAAGATCTGGCAACCAGCGATAAGAGTGAGGATCAAGAAAAATTCAAGATTTTCTGGCGTGAATTTGGCCAGGTACTGAAAGAAGGTGTTGCCGAAGATTACAGTAATCGCGAGCGTATTGCCAAATTACTGCGCTTTACTTCAACCCATGATGAGCGTGAAGAGCAAACAGTTTCACTGGATGGCTATATTGCCAGGATGAAGCCGGAGCAGGAAAAAATTTACTACATTACTGCCGATGGTTTGAAGGCTGCCCAAAGCAGTCCGCATCTGGAAATATTTCGTAAAAAGGGCATTGAAGTATTGCTGCTGCATGATCGTATTGATGAATGGCTAACAGCCAATCTGAATGAGTATGCAGGTAAATCCTTGCAATCTATCGCCAAGGGTGATCTTGATCTGGGCAAACTGGAAGACGAAGACGAAAAGAAAGACCACGAAAAGGAAACAGGAGATTTTCAGGAACTTACAGCAAAGATGAAAGAAGTATTGGGTGACTTGGTCAAGGATGTGCGTATTACCTATCGGTTGACAGAATCACCTGCCTGTCTGGTGGCGGATACAAACGACATCAGCGGTAATCTGGGACGCCTGCTGAAATCTGCTGGTCAGAAGGTTCCGGACAGTAAACCGTTTCTGGAAATCAATCCGCATCATCCTATGATCCAGCGTTTGAAATATGAGGAAGCCAAGTTTGCTGATTGGAGCCATATCCTGTTTGATCAGGCATTGCTGGCTGAAGGAGGGCAACTGGAAGATCCGGCGAGCTTTGTCAAACGATTAAATGATTTGCTGCTGCAGAATGTTTTAAGTGGAAAATAAATTATAGAAACCTGTTTAAGGTTGCAACCGAGGAAGGTGATACCAGGCAAAATTGAACGACACCAGCAAAGGATATCTTCGCAGTATGCAAGGTGTTGAGTTCAATGCAAAGTTCTATTTCTTTGACTTGACACTTGAATGGCACATCCTATACCCTCTTGGTTTAGAAAAGAGAACGGTTGGTCTATTTATCCCAAAAGGAGAAACGGAATGAGAAACAGCTCTATTATAAAACTTTGTTTCGCGCTGCCTGCTTTAGGGCTGGCAAGTAATCTGGCTTACGCCATGCCTGGTATGCACGAGGCAGAAGGAGGGGCTCCCGCCGAGCCGCCGGCTGCGGCAAAGAGTATGGGTGCGCCTATTAATTCGCCTGGTACAGAAATAGAAATTACCTATAGCGCAGATGGTAAAACAGCAATTTTTGTTTCAACACGCGAAGACAGTATTAAATCACCGGGCAGTGCTTATAATTTTGATATATGGATGGCCCGAAACGTGGATGGTGTATGGCAGAAGCCGGTGCATCTTGGTCCTGATATCGACCCAACCGTAGGCCCGAATATCAATACCGCAGCCTGGGAGCTGGAACCCAGTCTTTCGGACGATGGCAATGTCATTTATTTTACGCGCTATGAGCCGGATAATTTGCTGTCCGGTGATTTATATGTGGTTCAGAAAGTAGATGGCGTATGGCAAGCGCCCAGAAACTGGAACGATGTGCCTGAACTTCCCAGTATTAACACACCAACCGGTGAAGAGCACTGCCCGATTATCGCTTCTGACAATCTGATCTATTTTAATTACAGCCAGCCTGGGGTAACTCAGGAGAGCGACATCTGGAAGGTTGAGAAGAAGGATGGCGTATGGCAAAAACCGGTTAGTCTGGGATCAAAGATAAATTCTCCCCAGCGTGATCATATGCACTGGACCGGTTTGTCGAAAGATGGTAAAAGCCTGGTTCTGACCAGTACACGGACAAATCTGGACTCTCGGGGCGGGCATGATATGTGGATTGCTCATCAGGATGAAAAAGGCGAGTGGCAGGAGCCAATTAATCTTGGCGATGTTATCAATACCTCGGGAGAAGAGATGTGCTGGACTTTTACGCCTGATGGCAAGAAATTTACCGGAAGCTGGGGACCACAAGGTACATTTGATACGGATATTCACTGGATAAGCAAAGAAGATATTCCTTTGCTGAAAACATTTGAGCCAATGGGACCTCCTCCCAATCTGCTTCTGAATAACAAGAGCTGAACAAACCTGTTTTCAGTTCCTTGAAAACCTGTTCAATGTTTCACTGAAGGCGCGCTACGGCGTTAAAATTGAACCCAACATGCTCGATACTTCGGGCATGTTTTGTTTTTTGCTTGGTATCACCTCTTTTGATTGAAGCCTTGAACAGGTCCTAATGAAAATAATGGAATTTCCACATAGTAGAACCTATAACGTTTTTGCCCGCTGTACCAGTTTCTGCTATCGCCATGCTCCCTGGGTGTTATTAATCTCGTTTATTTTTGTCGCGGTCGGTGCTGTTTATACCGCACGCAATCTCGGTATGAATACGGATACAACGGATATGCTTTCCGAGCATTTGCCGTTTCGTATCAACAGTGAAAAGTACGATCAGGCTTTTCCTCAAGATACAAATATTCTGCTGTTGGTACTTAGCGCCCCTACTCCCGAGCAGGCTTATTCCACAGCGCACCGACTGGTAGCGCTTCTGAGAAAAGATAGCAAAAATTTTTCCGATGTTTATGCGCCAGGCGTAGAAGATTTTTTTGGGCGTAATGGATTACTCTACGAGGATATTCCTCAGCTGGAACGTATTACGGATCATTTGGCTCAAACCCAGCCGTTGATTGCACAAATTACCCGAAACCCTACACTGCACACATTTGTCACGCTGCTCACGCAAGCGACCAATGAATTAAACAAAGGCCAGCATCTGGATCTGGAACCGGTTTTCAAGGGAGTGAGTGAAACGATAGATGCACAACTTGCCGGCCAGGCGCGTCCCTTGTCGTGGCAAACGTTATTTCGTGGCGAGCCATTTAAGGCTGACTACCAGGAAATAATTGTCGTCAAACCGGTGCCGGACTATTCCGAGCTGCTTCCAAGTAAACAGCCCATTATGGCAGTACGCGCTGCCGCTGAAAAAGCAGGGGTATCCAGTGACGGGCCGGTTCAGTTGCGTATTACCGGTGATATGGCGCTGGCTGATGACGAACTCAAGAGCTCACTGGATGGGATGGAAATTGCCGGAGTTGTTACATTCATCATGGTGGGTGCAGTACTTTATTCGGCTATGTATACGGTTGGTATGACTATAGCTGTACTGATTTGTCTGGTGGCGGGCTTGGTGTTGACAGCTGCGTTCGCGACAGTTGCTATTGGTCAGGTCAATGTGATTTCCATCGCTTTTGCGGTGTTGTATATCGGCTTGGGGGCAGATTTTGCCATTCATTTTCTGCTTCGTTATCGGGAAATGCAAGAAAATGGTTTACTTACAAAAGTGGCTGTATATCGAGCGGGTGGCGAAGCCGGAGTTGCCCTGACTGCCTGTACGATTGCAAATGCCATTGGCTTTTATGCATTTATCCCCACCAGCTACAGCGGAGTGGCAGAACTTGGGATTATCTCAGGTACAGGCATGATGATCAGTCTGGTGGTTACTTTTATTGTGGGATCGGCACTACTGCGCTATTTATCAGGGCAATCGGCAGTCAAATCCAACGGCAGGAAAATGTTGGGTAAAGTACTTGAGGTTTCGCTGAGATGGCGAAAATTGACACACATTTCTGTTTGTTTAGTGTTGTTGCTGGCGGCAGTATTGTGGCCACAAATCAGGTTTGACTACAACCTGCTCAATATGCAGGATCCAAAGGGGGAGGCTGTTCAGACTTTCCGGGAATTGCTGACATCGCCCGATCATTCACCGTGGTATGCGGTTGTACTGACTGAAGATCGCAATGAAATTCAACAGTTGAAAGAAAATCTGAGCAAACTGCCAGAGGTAAGTAAAGTGGTTTCAATTAAGGATTTTGTGCCACCCGAGCAGGAAGAAAAATTGGCTGTAATTGAAGAAATGTCACTCATCATCGGTCCGGAGCTGTCAATGGCAACGCCATCCGTTGTTAAGCAAACGGTATCGCAGCAACAGCAGGCGCTTGCCTCTCTGCATAGCGCGTTAGAACGATTTACTGTGGATTATCCAGATTCCTCCACTTTAGCTTCTGCATTGATACTCAGAAATTCAGTGGAATCGTTGCTTTGCCGGTTAAACAAGGCAGATCCAGATGATCAGGGTAAATTACTGCATTTGCTGGAAGACAATCTGCTGTCCACGCTGTCTGTTGCGCTTCAGCGTTTATACAATCTGATTGAAGCCACTCCTTTCGGTGAACAGGAGCTGCCCGCGTCACTGGCCAATCGCTGGCATAGCCGTACTGGAGAATATCTGGTTGCCGTTTATCCATCCGGTGATATTGGCGATAATGAATCATTACGCCGTTTTGTCAGATCTGTGCAGCAAGTAGCCCCTCAGGCAACCGGAATTCCGGTTATAAGTCTGGAGGCAGGCAATGCGGTGATTGATGCTTTTATTCAGGCATTTTCGTTTACCCTGGTTGGGGTAACGGTGGCGCTGTTATTCGTGCTGCGCAGCATAAAATATACCGTGCTGGTACTGATTCCACTGTTGTTATCCAGTATATTTATCGGCATTTTTACTATCTTGCTGGATACACCATTCAACTTCGCCAATATCATTGCTCTACCACTCTTGCTGGGTTTGGGGATTGACAGTAGCTTGCACATGGTACATCGTAGTATGGACAACCAGGCTGGAAGCGAAGTGTTGATCCATACCAGTACGGCACGAGCTATTTTTTACAGTGCGCTGACTGCGCTGGTTGACTTTGCCAGCCTCATGTTTTCGCCGCATAAAGGAACGGCCAGTATGGGAACGTTGCTTACCGTCGGGCTAGCATTTACCTTGATTTGTACGCTTGTTATTCTGCCTTCTCTATTGGGTAATTCCAGTCAGCGGACAACATCGTAACGTTCTCATTGTCCGGCATCATGTTCGAACAGGGCGGATCAACCTTGGCTTGGTTTATTCTCTCCGTAGCGGTGTTTGAGGTATTCAATTACAGCCGGGGTAATCGACAAAATAATGATCGCGGCGATGACCAGTTTGAAATTCTTTTGTATGAGAGGAAG
>JACTML010000135.1 GCA_014584635.1 Nitrosomonas eutropha
TTCGACCAAATACGGCATGATTCGCACGGATCACATTCTGTTTATTGCCAGTGGCGCCTTTCATCTGGCCAAACCATCCGATCTGATTCCCGAGCTTCAGGGACGCTTCCCGATCAGAGTAGAACTGGCCAGCCTCAGTGCGGATGATTTCAGACAGATTCTTACCAACACAGACGCCTGCCTGATTCGGCAATACCAGGCACTACTGAAAACAGAAGGAATCGAACTGAATTTCTCGGATGATGCAATTAAACGTCTTGCGGAAATTGCCTTTTCGGTCAACGAAAGAACTGAAAACATTGGCGCCAGGCGCTTGCATACCGTCATGGAAAAATTACTGGAAGATATATCGTTTAACGCTACCAGCCACAGTCAGACCACACATGTCATCGACGCTGCATACGTTAATGAACGTCTTGAAAAGCTCTCTCAAAGTGAAGATCTGGCTCGTTACGTGCTGTAAAACGCCCCTGTACGCGGCAAGAACATATTCAACACGCACGCTGATTACAAGAGAAGAAATTTATTTTTAAAAATCGATAGCATGACTGATTTTAATCCTGTGTAACAGCCAAACAGAAATACCTGCAAAGTTATGCCCTCATCATCTTCCCGTAAACATCCGCGAATATTGTTCGTTACTCCCGAAGTATTCCCGCTGTGTAAAACCGGCGGATTGGGGGATGTCAGTGCTGCGTTGCCCGCAGCATTGCATGAACTGAAAGTGGACATTCGCCTGCTGTTGCCGGGTTATCCGGCTGTATTGGCAGGGCTTAAATCCAGGCGCTCTGTCGCAAAATTCGATCTGCAACCCCACTTTCCGCCGGCCACGCTACTTTCTGCCCGATTACAGATGAATGAGTCGGCTAACGTACCTGTATACGTTATTCACTGCCCGGAACTGTATCAGCGGGAAGGCGGCATTTATCTGGATAATGACGGGCATGACTGGCCCGACAATGCCCGGCGCTTTGGCTTGCTGTCAAAAATCGGCGCGCTGCTTGCCAGCGATGCCAGCCCGATTGCCTGGATCCCGGATGTAGTGCACTGCAATGACTGGCAAAGCGGATTGACTCCAGCTTATCTCCATTTTCATTCAGGGGAAAAGGCGGCTAGCCTGATGACGTTGCATAACCTGGCTTTTCAGGGCAATTTCTCACCTGATGAAGTGGGAAAACTGGGGTTACCAGCTGCAAGTTTCAGTATGTATGGCGTGGAATATTACGGCAATCTGTCCTTCCTTAAGGCGGGTATCTATTACGCCGATCACATTTCCACTGTCAGCCCCAACTATGCGCAGGAAATCCAGCACGCACCACTCGGGTTTGGTTTACAAGGTTTGCTGGCTGAGCGCAGTCACGCTATCAGCGGAATCATCAACGGTATCGACACTGCCATCTGGAATCCGGCAAAAGATCCACATCTTGCCAAAAAATACACCAGCAGAAATCTGACTGCCAAGACAGCCAATAAACTTGCCCTGCAGCAAACCATGGGACTAGCGCCCGATCCGGCTATTCCACTGTTTGGAACCGTTAGCCGTCTCACGCACCAGAAAGGCAGCGATATGCTGTTACAAATTGCTCCCATGCTGGCTGATTTGCCCGCGCAACTGGTGTTACTGGGAAGCGGAGATACATCACTGGAACAACAACTGACTGCTCTGGCACAGGCTTTTCCTGCAAAAATCGCGGTACGCATCGGTTATAACGAAGCATTGTCACACCTGATCACTGCAGGAGCAGACTGTTTTCTGATGCCCTCCCGTTATGAGCCTTGCGGCTTGAACCAGATGTACAGTCAGCATTACGGCACGCCACCTGTGGTTCACGCTACCGGAGGGTTAGCAGATACGGTGGTGGATCTGACACCTGCGACACTGGCCGACAAAAGCGCCAGCGGCTTTCTCTTTCATGAAATGACGGCTGACGCCTTCATGGCCGGAATTCAGCGCGCCATTCACGCCTATCACGACAAAAAACTCTGGAAAAGCCTGCAACGCAACGGTATGCAGAAGGATTTCAGCTGGCAGGCAAGCGCATCCGCGTACCTTTCCATTTATTCGCTACTCACGCAATAAAAAACCGGCCAGCACCTGGTGAAGATCAGGATTGCCTGAAAACAGGCGGAGGCCAGTGCTATAATTTCAACCAGTTCGGTTGCAACATTGTTGTCACTCAAAAATATCATTCCTGTGTATCTGATTTTATCCCTTCGGAAAGTCATTTATTTTCTGTTTGAATCCCGTTCATCTGTCAACCCTTGCGGGTGGCTGTGGCACTAATGCACAGATGCCCGTATTTCCACAAATTTACACATAACATCGTATTTAACCTGTTGGAGGAAGAATGAGTCATACCCTGTATGAAAGCAAAACACCGCGCGTACAACGCTGCGAACTGGCCGTACCTGGCTCCCGCCCTGAAATGTTTGAAAAAGCACTGAAAAGCGGCGTGGATTTCATATTTCTGGACCTGGAAGACGCCGTTGCACCGGATGACAAGCTCCAGGCAAGAAAGAATATCGTTCAGGCTATCAACGATCTGGACTGGAAAGGTCATGGGGTAACGCTTTCTGTACGTATCAACGGACTGGATACGCAATATATGGTGCGCGATGTGGTGGATCTGGTTGAACAGGCCGGCCATAAGATCGATACGCTGCTGATTCCGAAAGTGGGCGTATATGAGGATGTCTACATGGTGGAAGCCATGCTCAGCCAGCTGGAAATGCAACAGGGACTGAAAAACCGTATTGGAGTGGAAGCGCTGATTGAAACCGCACTGGGTATGGCTAACGTTGAAGATATTGCGCGCAAGGGTGCTGCCGGTCGGCTGGAAGCACTGCATTTTGGCGTGGCTGACTATGCTGCCAGCAATCGCGCGCGCACTACCAATATCGGCGGACTCAACCCCGATTATCCGGGCGATCAATGGCACGCTGCCATCAGCAGAATGACGGTTGCCTGTCGTGCATTTGGCTTGCGGCCAATCGATGGTCCCTTTGGGGATATTCAGGATCCGGAAGGATTCAAGCTGGCAGCCAAACGGGCAGCCGCTCTCGGGTGCGAAGGGAAATGGGCCATTCACCCCTCACAAGTCGCGTTGGCCAATGAAGTCTTTACCCCGCCAGCAGCTGAAGTTGATAAAGCCAAGCGCATACTGGCAGCCATGAAAGAAGCGGCTGCACAAGGAAAAGGCGCTGCAGCGCTGGATGGCAAACTGATTGATGCCGCTTCCGAAAGAATGGCCAACAATATCGTCAAAATGGCGGAAGCAATCGCAGCCAAAAGTAAATAAAGGATATTTCCAGGGAAGCTCTGAAAAAATACCAGTTTTGATGCAGTTTTTTTCAGAGCTTCCTTTAGAACCTATTCATTCCATAACATTCAAGGGAGAAGCTATTGGATATTCATGAATATCAGGCCAAGGAGATCCTGGCTGAATATGGCATTAAACTGGCCGAAGGCGGATTGGCATATTCAGTGGAAGAAGCGGTACAACGCAGCCGGGAAATCGGCGGCACTATCTGGGTAGTCAAAGCACAAATTCATTCCGGCGCGCGCGGAAAAGCGGGCGCCATCAAACTCTGTCGTTCACACGAAGAAATCGAAGCGGCAGCTGAGTCCCTACTGGGGAAAAAACTGGTCACCCATCAAACCGGGCCCGCCGGCAAACTCTGCTCAAAGCTCTATATTGAAGCAGGCACCAATATTGCACGGGAAGTCTACTTTGCGCTCATGATTGACCGCAGCCGTGAGCGCATTGTGATGGTCGGCTCTGCTCAGGGGGGGATGGATATTGAAACACTGGCTGCGACCCATCCGGATGCCATCAAAAAAATCCATGTTGAACCGGCTGTTGGCCTGCAGGATTTTCAGGCAAGAGCGATGGCTTTTGCGCTGGGACTGGATGGAGAGCTGCTCAATCATGCTGTCAAAACCATTCGTGGCTGCTACCGCGCCTTGCGCGATCTGGATGCCAATATACTGGAAATCAATCCTCTGGTTGTCACCGGCAATAACGAGCTGATCGCGCTGGATGCCAAGATGAGTTTTGATGAAAACGCATTGTTCCGGCGTCATCGTATTTCCGAATTACGCGACAATTCGCAAATTGATCCGCGTGAAATCGCGGCAGCAGAAGCAGGGCTCAGCTACGTTGGGCTGGATGGGGATATTGGCTGCATGATCAACGGCGCCGGGCTTGCCATGGCGACCATGGATATGATCAAACTCGCCGGCGGCGAACCCGCCAATTTCCTGGATGTAGGGGGCGGTGCTTCCGCTGAACGCACCGAAAAAGCATTTCGTCTGGTTCTGGCGGACAAAAATGTCAAAGCCATGCTGGTTAATATCTTCGCCGGTATCAATCGTTGTGACTGGATCGCAGAAGGAGTCGTCCAGGCAGTACGTAATATCGGCTCCACTGTTCCACTGGTTGTGCGTCTCTCCGGTACCAACGTGGAAGAAGGTCGCCGCATTATTGCTGACAGCGGCCTGCCCATTATCACCGCAGAAACCCTGGCTGAAGCTGCCGAAAAAGCGGTGCAGGCACGCAATCAGTCAGCCGCCTGAATAACAACGAACACAAAGGAAGATAATCGTGGCAATTTTCATTAATGAACACACACGCATCATCGTACAAGGCTTTACCGGCCGAATCGGTACCTTCCACGCCCAGGAAATGATCGACTACGGTGCCAGGGTAGTCGGTGGCGTCACCCCCGGGAAAGGAGGACAAACCCATCTGGGATTGCCGGTATTCAATACCGTTAAGGAAGCTGTTGAACAGGCCGGCGCAGAAGCCAGTATTGTCTTTGTCCCCCCGGCATTTGCCGCCGATTCCATCATGGAAGCAGCCGATGCCGGCATCAAATATTGTGTCTCTATCACTGATGGTATTCCGACTCAGGACATGATGACGGTCAAAAATTTCCTGCGGCTTTTTCCCAAACAGGAACGTATGATACTGACCGGTCCTAATTGCTCGGGTACGATCAGCCCGGAACGCTCCATGCTGGGCATTATGCCAGGACATATCTATACCCGTGGTGTGGTAGGCGTAGTGGGCCGCTCCGGAACGCTGGGCTATGAAGCTGCCGACCAGATGCGTCGCCTGAATATCGGTATTTCCACCTCGGTGGGTATTGGTGGTGATCCGATTATCGGCAGTTCGCACCGTGATGTTCTGGAAAAACTGGAAGAAGACCCGGAAACCAAAATCGCACTCATGATTGGTGAAATCGGCGGACCGATGGAAGTGGAAGCCGGCATATTTGCCAAAGAAAACATGAGCAAGCC
>JACTML010000154.1 GCA_014584635.1 Nitrosomonas eutropha
CGGTTCTTTTGCTGGATCGGGAGGTATGTTTTCAGTGATTCAGAATTCGGGTAACAATGTTCTTATTCAGGACTCGACAATTATTAATGTAACGATATTGCCTTGATTTAGACTGAATATTTTGAGGGAACAGCCGATAGCATAGTGCCCGCAATTTATTGTTTTGCCAGCTTCTTGAGATTTATTGCATGGTTTGCATGAGGTGGTAAGCAATTTTAGTTACTCCAGGACAAAATCGCATATGAAACTGTCGCTGATCACGTTTGCTCTATTAGAGATCCTGATAATTCCTTGTAGTGAAGTATCAGGAATGGATATGATCGATATGGTAGGCGGTGCCAACTTTAATATACAAGTAAAAAGTTTTGCAGAACGGCGTTTCAATACTGTTTATCGGCAACAGTATGATTTCAGCTGTGGTTCTGCTGCTCTGGCGAGCCTGCTTACTTTTCATTATGACGATACAGTTGACGAACAATCTGTATTTATCGATATGTTTCAGCATGGGAATCAGGAGAAAATAAAACGGGAAGGGTTTTCCATGCTGGATATGAAACTGTATCTTGAGCGTAGGGGATATCGTTCAGATGGTTTCAAGATTGATCTGAATAAATTACGTTCTACTGGAAATCCCGCTATTACCATCATCAACCACAATGGTTACATGCACTTTGTCATCATTAAGGGAGTAGATGAATACAAAATTTTATTAGGTGATCCGGCCCAGGGTGTTAAATCCATGGATCGTTCCGAATTTGAAGAAATGTGGGGGAATCGTATTTTATTTCTGATCCATGATAATCGCGATCCTAAGGTAAGCTATCAAAAAATACATCAGGAATGGGTGGGTAGAGTGGCTCCACTAGGTGAGGCTGTTGATCAAACAAGTTTGGGTGTTTTTAATGTATTGCATCCAGGCCCTTGGGATTTTTAATAATTCATGTATTACGAGGGAAAAATGAGAATCAGGAGTTTTCATCTGGCAGTCAAGGATATCCAATTATGTTTTGCTATATTGATGCTGTCTTGTTCCATGGTTGTAGCCCATGCAGAAAATTTAAATACTAGGGCGTTGGCACAAAATCATTTTCATCAAGAATGGGAACGTGCAACGGACGAGGAGCTTTCAGAATTGAGAGGAGGATTTATTCTTCCTAATGGCATACACATTGATATGAGCGTGGAAAAATTTATTCATCTGAATGATACATTGGTGCATGCGTCCTCGATGCAGGTCCCTGGGGAGGGTGTGGTTTTACAAACAGGTATGCAAAACTTGGTACCTGATTTGGCTGTAGTACCGCAGCTTAGTACTTTTATTCAGAATACGTTGGATAGTCAGCATATTGATGCACTGACAAAAATCAACATAGAAGTTAGCAACTTGAAGGATGTGATGGCAAGTGGTGGTAATCATCGGGTTTTTACCGAATTTCTGGCTCCGGCATTGCTGCGATAGTTTGATCATTTACGTTGCTGAATATGAAAAGAGATGTATCTAAAGAGACTGGTCAGTTGACGGGAATATAATGCATAAATTATTCGTGGGCTGTCTTACAGTATTTCTTATTATTTACGCTCAAGCAGGAAGATCGGCGGATGAAATACTTGAGCAATATAAATCTCTTTTTGCACAACAACAGAAGGAATTTGAAAAACAGCGTCAAATTATTCTTGAACAGGGAAAAGAGATTGAAAAGCTGAAATCCCGTTTAGATTCCTTGACGGCGCAACCATCAGGTAATCAGCAATCAGCTAATAACGCGGGAAGTGAAAGGGCGCAACAACAGTCTGCTTCAACACAACCGACGCCTCCCAAAACTGCGACAGTACAACCAGTAGCCAAGCAAAACAATCAGCAGGTGCAAGCGCGTGCTGAAACCAGCAATCTTCCAAGTGGTCCGGTAGGGCAGGCACCACCCAAACAGGATGAAAAACCAAGACCGCCTGAAATGCCCAGATTGAGTGACGTAGTAGGAGGGGTGCTGACGCGCCAAGGAAAAATTGTGATTGAGCCCGCGCTGGAATATGCTTTTACGGATAGCAACCGGGTTTTTCTGGATGCGTTTACATTTATTCCAGCAATTGCCATCGGTTTGATAGATATTCGCCAGGTAGATCAACACAGCATGATGGCAAGCATTGGGGCTCGTTATGGCATGACAGACCGTCTTGAGATCGAAGCAAGAGTCCCCTATCGTGCACGTTTTGATGAGCAACGCTCCAGGCCGGTTAGCATTGGCGCGGGGATTGATGAAACATTCAATGCATCTGGAAATGGTTTGGGAGATATTGAATTTGCTGCTCGCTATCAGTTTAATTCAGGAGCGGGGGGGTGGCCTATTTTGGTAGGAAATCTGCGAGCTACAGCGCCCACGGGCAAAGGCCCTTTTGATATTAAATATGCGCGAGCACAGGGAGTTCCTGGAGCCGTATTCCCTACCGAGGTTCCTACGGGATCTGGTTTTTTCAGCTTTGAACCAAGTGTGACTGCACTTTATGCTACTGACCCGGCTGTATTCTTCGCAAATCTGGCCTATAACTACAATATGGGCACCAAGGAAAAGGCACTTGATGGATCAGGTGATAAATTTAAGGTCGATCCAGGTTATGCGGTGGGTATGACTTTTGGTATGGGGTTCGGGATTAACGAGCGCTCTTCTTTCAATATTGGATACGGCCACCGCCACATTTTTAACACCAAAATAAATAACCGTACATTGAAAGGCAGTCAGCTGGATATAGGGCAGTTACTGCTTGGTTATGCTTTTAAATATTCACAACAGACAACCTTGAATTTCTCTGTTGCTATAGGCACAACTAATGATGCCCAGGATGTCAGACTGAGCTTCAGGATGCCTATGACATTTTAATAATATTGGTTTGATTTCTGTGGCTGCTAAAAATCTGTTTAACGAACAGATTTTTAGCAGCCGCCTTCAATTTTTGTACACCAATATTCTTTGATTTGATTTTCTATTCCTATTCCCATGCCAGCAGCACGCCCTTCCTTAAGTGCTGTTTCTGGCGGAACTCCTTCGTCTAATCTATAAACGGCCCACATGCCACCAGCACGATTACCCGTTGCGCAATGGATCAGAAAAGGTGGAGAGTTTTGTTCCAGTGCTTTTTTAAAAGCTTCCAGTTGTGATTCTTTTATACCGTCGTTGCCAACAGGAATATTGACATAAGTCATACCTGTAGATTTGACCATTTTTTCTTCAAGGCCTGTTCCTTCTGCTGCTGTACGTAAATCAATAACAGTATTAAAACTGTGTTTGACTAATTCCTGAATGCTGTCGTGAGTAAGTGCTCCCGAAGTGGCTATATTGGGGGTGGCGCGATAATAGCGCATTAAATCATTAACCTGTGTGGCATACGGCACCTGATCTTTGGCAAACACCCAGCTTGTCAACAATAAGGCGATAAGGGTAATAATTATCCTCACAAAAAGCATTTCTACCTCCGGCTGTAATGGTAATGTGTGAAAATCCTAACATGAATACCGGAATGGGTAAAAGAATCGGCATGAATTATGTGAATAATAATAGATTTCTGATCTGGTGCATCTGGTTTTCAGGTTGCATGAAAGAAAGATGAGCCATACCGATGGTTGAAGTGGTCGTATGCTTTATTGATTAATCTTTCACCAGAAACTTGTTCAGGCTCTCGTTGAAAGGCGCATTACAGCGTTAATATTAAACGCAAAATGCTCATCATGCTTCGAGCATGCTCCGCTTTTTATCCGGTGCTGGCGCGTTGCTCGCGTCGTTCAATTTTGCCTGGCACTGCTTCCTTTGTTTAAAACTTTGAACGGATTCTAAAGGAATAATAAACAAGTGTTTACCGCTTCGGATTATACGTATATGTCATATGCTCTGCAGTTGGCGGAAAAGGGATTATTCACTACAAGCCCGAATCCGCGTGTGGGATGCGTAGTTGTAAATAATGGCAAGATAGTTGGTGCCGGATGGCATGAGCGAGCCGGAGAACCTCATGCGGAAATCAATGCGTTGCGGGAAGCAGGTGATTTGGCTCGGGGTGCCACAGTTTATGTAACACTTGAACCCTGTGGGCATCACGGCCGTACGCCTCCTTGTGTTGAGGCGCTGATTCACGCCGGAGTATACAGGGTAATTATGGCGATGGATGATCCTAATCCACGTGTAAATGGACAGGGAAAGGAAAGGTTACAGGCAGCTGGTATTACAACACAAACAGGCTTGCTGGCTGATGAAGCGGAACAGCTGAATATCGGTTTTATTAGGCGGATGCGTTATGGCAAGCCGTGGATACGAACCAAGATAGCCGCCAGTCTTGATGGCAGAACAGCGCTGGAAAATGGAAAGAGCCAATGGATTACAGGTGAATCAGCCCGGCGAGATGGGCATCAATGGCGGGCGCGCTCCTGCGCGATATTGACGGGGGTCAGCTCAGTCAGGTTGGACGATCCTCAGCTAACAGTGCGACATGTTGAAACATCCAGGCAGCCTGTGCGCGTGGTTGTGGATTCAAACCTGGAAATTTCTCTGCAGGCAAGATTGCTGCAAAATGCGGATACAACCTGGATTTTTACTGCACAAGCTGACAGGAGAAAAATACGTCAACTGGAAGATATCGGCGCCCATGTTTTTGTTTTGCCTGATCTGGCTGGCAGGGTTGATCTGGAAGCAATGATGATGAAACTGGCTGAGTCGGGTGTTAATGAACTACTGATTGAAGCTGGTTCGGTATTGAATGGCGCACTGGTAACAGCTGGTTTGATAGATGAAATTATTTTTTACTTTGCCCCCAGTTTGTTGGGTAGTTCAGCGCAAGCGATGTTGACGTTGCCCGGAATGACAGATCTATCGGAAAAATACAGTTTGCAGATAACCGATATTCGTAAAATCGGAACAGATGTACGCATGATGGCGCGATTCGTAAAATAAAAGAACTGCGAAAGTCTGGCTGATAAAGAAAGAGGCGTTTTTGCCGTTGGAGCGCTATTATCTGAATTTTGTCCGGTTTAGAACTAAAAGTTATGCGTATTTTGCACATTCTGGATCACTCCATTCCGCTACACAGTGGCTATACGTTTCGTACCCTGGCCATTCTGAAGGAGCAGCGAGCACTTGGCTGGGAGACTTTTCATGTAACAAGCGCCAAACATACTGGTTCAACTGCGTTGGAAGAAGAAGTGGATGGCTGGCATTTTTTTCGAACGCCCCAATCCACGAGCTTTATCAACAAGCTGCCTGTGCTGAATCAGATTGCTGTCATCAATGGTTTGACCCTGCTTTGCGGGTGGCTCGTCGATTTGGCATTCCAGTTGTTTATGAGGTGAGAGCTTTTTGGGAAGATGCCGCAGTCGATCATGGCACCAGCCGGGAATGGGGGCTGCGCTATCGCCTGACACGCAGCCTGGAAAATTACGCATTGCGGCATGTCGATGCCATCACCACGATTTGTGAAGGTTTGCGTAACGATATGATTGGACGGGGAATCGCTGCGGAAAAGATTACCTCTATTCCTAACGCAGTGGATATTAAGCAATTCACATCAATGCGCACTATTGATGAA
>JACTML010000011.1 GCA_014584635.1 Nitrosomonas eutropha
ACTGCGATCGCCAAGCCTGCGAAGGCGTTTTTCAAGATCAGCCGCATCATTATGGCGAAAACGAATAATATCAGCCCCGCTCAGAATACATCCATCATAGATACTGGCATGTGCATCCCCATCAATCAGCACAACATCACCACTCCCCACCAGTCCAGAAATAGTACCCAAGTTCGCCTGATAACCTGTTGTAAAAACGATACATTCACGACAATGATAAAACTCCGCCAATTCCTGCTCCAGCGCCCGATGGCCGTAGTAATTACCATTGGCCATACGCGAGCCGGTAGTACCCGTACCTTCCTGATCGATCGCCTTATGAGCAGCTTCTCTGCATTCCGGAGAAAAACTAAGTCCAAGATAGTTATTCGTACCCAGCATCAGCACGCGACGCTCTCCGATTCTGGCTTCTGTTGCTGAATAGGATTCATCTATGGGAATGCCAAAAGCACTAAGACCCTCAGGCAGCTGCGCCTTCCTTGCTGCCGCTGCCGCATCAAGTTTTTCCAACAGGTTCATTATGACGATGATTTAATTTTATAAATAAGATCAGCAAGATCCTGCACTGTCAAAACATCCACCAGCGCATTCAACGGGACGGATATATCGAACTGATCTTCAATTTCCATTATAAGATTCAACAGCTTGACTGAGTCAATCGCAAGATGGGTAATAAGATTAGTCTCTGCAGATATTTCAGCCTCAGCATTCGTAAAGTGCACCAAACGCTGACACAGCAGTTCTGTAATTTGTGCTTGAGTTATTTCAGACATGGGATTAATTCTGGAACGGTATATATCAACGAATAATTTTAAAACAAGAAGATACAAAAAACCTGAACAGAATCAAGATACACGAAAGCCGTGCATTGTTGCTGAAGTTTTTAAACCCTTCAAAAATAAATATCTGTTACGTCGCGACAAGAGATGGTAATGCATCTTCTAACTTGATTACCGGACACCAGTCAGTCAATGTCGCTCTCAGAGAAGAAATATCACAGGTCCAGTCAGAATGCTGAAGCTCCCTTACCTTTCCTGGAGTAAGAATCGGAGAATAATTCAGAAATTGAGCCAGCCACAAATTGAAATGAGCCAGCATACGCATACTGCCAGCTGGTATCTGAAAACAGCGCACAGGTCTGCCGAGAATCTGCTGCGCGATCATGGCTATCGATTTGAAATTATATCCGCCTGTACCGTCATCAATCGCATAAGTACCGCCTGGAGCGCGAGTCTTCTCAAGCCAGCAACAAATGGCAGCCACCAGATCATCGACATGTATCAGACCAAAGCGATTACCCGGATCTCCAGGGACAGGAAGTACACCATACCGCATGGACTGGAAAAAAGGCAACATTGCTTTGTCACCAGGCCCGTAAACTGCAGCCGGTCTGTATATAACAGATTCCAGCTGTCCTGAGAATCTCGGAATCTGTTCTTCGGCCTCAAATTTACTTCGTGCATACCAGGACAAAATCGGTTCACGCGCTGCCAAAGAAGAAATGTGCAGAAATCTTGAACAGTAAACCGAGTTTGAAGCTGCCTGCAGTATATTTTTTGTTCCAATCACATTGGTCTGATAAAACTCAGACCATGATTTACCTCTGATTGCCCCGGCGCAATGTATAACAGCTTCAGCTCCAGCAACAAGATTTTGGAGTGCATCATGGCAGCCCAGATTTCCAGAAATCCATTCCACGAATGGATTTTTCTCCTGTAGGGGTACACATCTTGCCAAAGCATGCACCTTCCATCCAGACATGACCAATCTGGCTATAAGTGCACGACCTATAAATCCGGTAGCACCTGTTACCGCAACAGTTCTAGCCATAAGATGCTACAAGATACGAGAAGAAATTTTTCGGTTTTTCTTCCGAAAAACAAGAAGATTTTACTGGTAAAAAACCAATATCAACCAACCGTATAAACGGTAGCGGCAGATTGCTCCATATTTGCACGCTTTAAAAAGCCTTGACGCGCAGCAAAACGTGATAGTTTTCCTGAAGATGTTCGTGGCAAAGTATGCGGCGGCACCAGCTCAACCAGGCAGCTTACACCAAATGCCATATACACCATCTGCTGCAGCCTGTTAATAAGTGTCTGCCGATCTGTTGCTGAAGCCAGCCTGCATTCCACAACCAACACAACCGATGTTGATCCATCTTCATTGCTTATTCCAAAGGCAGAAGCTTCACGTGTTCTGACTTCCGGCTGCTGCTCAGCCAATTCTTCCACATCCTGTGCGCGAATATTCCTACCATTAACAATAATGACATCTGTTCTCCTGCCGGTAATATACAGATCACCCTCAAACAGGAAGCCGATATCCCCGGTATCCAACCATCCATCTGATCTGATCGCTCTGGCAGTTTCTTCAGCGTTATTGAAATAGCCTTTCATTACGCTACCCCCTTTGACTAAAATACTTCCAACTGCCAAATGAGGCACTTCCCGATCTGCATCATCAACAATCCTGATCTCATGACCAGGCAGTGGGCGACCGCAATTTACAAACTCATTAAACTTTCTGCCATCTGCCTGAACTCTTACTGCCACTTTCTTTTCGATGAGCGTTTTAGCATCTACGCGCAAGCTCTTTACTCCCTGATTAATATCGGGGAAAGATACAGCCAGTGTCGATTCTGCCAGACCATAACAGGGCAGGAATGCGCGTTCATTAAATCCCGCAGCTGAAAACTTGGCTGAAAAACTTTGCAGGGTATCCAGCCGGATCATCTCAGCGCCAACCCCTGCTGCACGCCAGCAGCTTAAATCCAAATCCGCCAAATCAGAATCACGCGCACGCAGCGTACACAGCTTAAGACCAAAAGGTTGACTAAAGGCAATGGTACAACGATTACGGCTGATTAATTTAAGCCATTGCAAAGGGCGCACGGCAAAGTCCCGGGTTGCCAGATAGTCAACAGACAACTGAGCCGCCAGAGGAGCCAGTACCAGACCGACCAGACCCATATCGTGGTAGAAAGGCAGCCATGAAGCACACCGATCACCCGGCCTCACATCAAGACCAGTACAAACGATACCGCGCAGATTAGTCATCAACGCCCGTTCAGTAATGACCACACCTCTTGGCAAACGAGTACTGCCGGAAGTAAATTGCAAATACGCTGTTTCATCCGGGCTATTGGGATGCAATACTACATCAGCTTCAGGCAGTAAATTCAGCTGTTCAGGGGTACCACTCCATTTAAGCTCACTGCGCCCCAGATTCTCAACCACTTCATCAAGTAGCTCAATAAAATCAGGATTAGCTATTGCAACACTCGCTCCGCTGCTTTCGAGCATTCCCTTCAGTTGCTGTACATAAATTGCACGGCTACCAAGATTAACAGGTACTGGCATTGCAAACGGGACAAGACCCGCAAACCGGCAGGCAAAAAACAACTCAACGAATTCCGGGGTAGTATCAGCAATTAAGGCAACACGGCTATTACGCGTCAGACCAAGACCGGATAATCGTCTCGCAAGTATTTTTGAGTTAATACATAAATCTTTATAAGAGAGAACAGCCTTGAGATTACCTTTGGCATCATAAAAGTTGTATCCGGTTTGTCCCTGCGCGGCGTATTCAAGTGACTCTACCAGTGTCGCAAAATCAGCTCTTCTCTGGCCCAATAAATTCATTGTCGGTGTGGGTGCTGTCAAAGCGGCATTTGCTTCGGAAGACAGGGAATCACCTTCTTGCGCCGGCGGAACGCCCAACTTGGCTATTATCGAACTCAAAATCTTCCCCTAGAAATATTTTATGGCCAGTTTGCTGAAAACAGATTGAATTCATACACCAAAAAAGATGAACTAATAACGTTACGGCAGTTAAAAGCTTGATCTGTTTTTGTGCATCACATTCATTCACCCTGTGATATATGGGCTGCGAGCTTATAGAAGAGCCATTTAACTGTCAAGACAGCATCAGATTTGTGTTGTTTTATAGCAACAACATGACCAAAAATGGCGCTTACACGACATGCTTATCAACCTCATATCTCATCCGGAAAGAACAATACCAGCTTATACCTTGAAGAAAGCGGCCCTACAAAAATCCTGAAGGACGACCTGAGTTCCTGTCCTCCCGTCAAGTACCCTTCAAATCGGACGTTATACCTCATACTTGAATCTACGTTACTGTTTAAACATCGGTATTCTAGGTAAAATAAACGCCTCAACATGAATAGTCCCGACACCATCCATCCAGAGCGGACAGCGCGAAGCAAAATGAGACAACTGAATATACAGACATTTAAAATCAAATTATTGCTACTGCTTACATTGCTGTCTGTCACACCCTGTATGTACGCCAATAGCTGGATACGTCCGCCTGGTGACATAGATATTTTTGGACAAATTCAGACAATCACAGTCAGCCGCGCCGAAACTCTGCTCGATGTAGCACGCCGCTATGATATTGGTCAGGATGAAATGATGTTGGCCAACCCTGATGTAGACCGCTGGCTGCCAGAAGATGGTGCAAAAGTTGTATTACCTCTCCGCTTTATTATTCCCCAGGCAGAACGAGCCGGACTTGTAATAAACCTGCCGGAAATGCGACTTTATTACTTCCCCGAGCCGACAAAAGGACAGAAATCGGAGATCATTACGCATCCTGTCAGTATTGGCAGAATGGATTGGAATACGCCATTGGGTAAAACCACCGTTGTCCGAAAACAAAAAAATCCGACATGGATTCCTCCTCAGTCGCTCCGAAAAGAAGCGATAGATGATGGCAGGCCTCCACTACCAGGTATTGTTCCAGCCGGGCCGGATAACCCTCTTGGAGGGTATGCGCTCTATTTAGGCTTATCCGGATATCTTATCCATGGCACCAACAAGCCGCTAGGTGTAGGAATGCGTGTTACACACGGTTGCATGCGTCTCTACCCGGAAGATATCGAAAAACTGTTCAATGCCATCCCTACAGGCACTCCTGTACAAATAGTCAATCAGCCGATAAAACTGGGATGGTTAGGCGATCTGCTGTATATTGAACTTCACCCGCCACTGGAAGAAGAGAACGTTACAGCCCACGATTTCGAGCAGGAGGTTCATCAGGTGATTTCTGAATTTCTTGATAAAACAGCGAGCAGAAAAGTACAGAATATCAGAATCGACCAACAGGCACTGGAATCAGCAATTCAAGCCAGAAACGGAATACCCACCCTCATTTCCAGGGATGATTAA
>JACTML010000057.1 GCA_014584635.1 Nitrosomonas eutropha
TCGCAGAAACTGATTATTGGCAACACCTGGTACTTCCACAGGATATTGAAAGGCAAGAAATATACCGGCACGCGCCCGCTCTTCCGGAGCCAATACAGACAGATCCTGGCCATCAAACAATAATGTTCCCTGAGTTACTTCATAACTTGGATGTCCGGCCAGTACTTTGGAAAAAGTACTTTTCCCCGAGCCGTTCAATCCCATAATGGCATGGATTTCCCCGCTTCTGACTGTGATATCAACACCCTTAAGGATTTCAGTCCCACCAACAGTGGCATGCAGGTTACGAACCTCAAGCAAAACCTTGCTGTTTGCATCTATCATCCGACACTCCCTTCCAGCTTGAAGCTGAGCAATTTAGTAGCCTCTACAGCAAACTCCAGGGGCAGCTGCTGAAAAACTTCTTTGCAGAAGCCATTAATAATCATTGAAACAGCCTCTTCTGCGTCAATACCGCGCTGTGCAAAATAAAACAGCTGATCTTCGCCGATTTTCGAAGTTGATGCTTCATGTTCCACTTGTGCACTGTTGTTTTGCACCTGAATATAGGGAAATGTATGTGCGCCGCAGCGACTGCCGATCAGCATTGAATCGCATTGCGAATAATTACGGGCATTCCTGGCAGTTGGTGCAATTCTTACCAAACCACGATAACTGCTATTGGATTGCCCGGCTGAAATCCCTTTGCTCACAATAGTACTGCGCGTATTGGCACCGATATGAATCATTTTGGTGCCGGTATCAGCCTGCTGATGATGATTGGTAACTGCAACGGAATAAAATTCTCCTACCGAGTTTTCTCCGCGCAAAATACACGAAGGATATTTCCAGGTAATAGCCGAACCGGTTTCTACCTGAGTCCACGAGATACGGGAATTTCTGCCTTTGGCCAGGCCACGCTTGGTCACAAAATTATAAATCCCCCCCACGCCATTCTCGTCTCCGGCATACCAGTTTTGTACTGTTGAATACTTGATGCTTGCATCATCCAGAGCAATCAGCTCGACAACAGCGGCATGGAGTTGATTCGAGTCAAAACGGGGAGCCGTACATCCCTCCAGATAAGAAACAGAAGCGCCTTCTTCCGCAATAATCAGCGTGCGTTCAAACTGTCCGGATTCTTCCGTGTTAATACGGAAGTAAGTGGATAAATCCATCGGACATTTGACTCCTTTAGGAATCAAGCAAAAAGAACCGTCTGTGAATACTGCAGAATTCAGTGCCGCATAGAAATTATCTCCCGGCGGGACAACGGTACCCAAGTACTGTCTGATCAGTTCAGGGTAACGCTGGACAGCTTCCGAGATCGAACAAAAGATAATGCCAACCTCTGCCAGTTTCTCCTTATAGGTTGTTGCAACCGAAACGCTATCGAAAATAACGTCAACTGCGACTCCAGCCAAGGCCGCACGTTCATTCATGGGAACCCCCAGCTTCTCAAACGTACGCAACAACTCAGGATCAACTTCATCCATACTGGCAAGTTTTTTCTTCGGCTTGGGCGCCGAATAGTAACTGATATCCTGGAAATCAATTTTTGGATACTTCACATTTTGCCAGGCAGGCTCAACCATCTTGAGCCATCTTTGATATGACTCCAACCTGAATGCAAGCAGCCACTCAGGCTCATTCTTTTTTGAAGAAATCAGACGAATAATGTCTTCATTGAGACCTTTAGGAGCAACATCTGATTCAATGTTTGTAACGAAGCCGTGCTTATATGGCTGATTCACCAAATTTTGTAATGCAGCACTCATTTTTATAATTCCTGTATTCCTAGGTTTTAAGGCTGAAGCTTTCTCCGCAGCCACAAGTGTTATCGATATTCGGATTGCTGAATTTAAAAGAGCTGTTTAGTCCCTCCTGGACAAAATCAATTTCAGATCCATCAATAAAGGATAATTGATCGCGTTTGACGATGACCTTGGCGTCATTTGATTCAAACAACTGATCGTCATCCAGTACGTCATCAGCGTAATCAAAGCTGTAAGCAAACCCTGAACATCCTGATTTCTTCACTCCCAGCCGCAATGCAATCCCTTTACCCCGCTTGTCCAGCTGATGTCGAATCTGCCTGGCAGCACGCTCAGTCAACGTAATCGTCATAATCCACCTTGCCACAAACAAATGATCAAAATGCAGCTTCCCGCATATCGTACAATTTAACAACTGCCTGCTCACGCTGCAGCTCGCGCTGACTCTGCTCTTCCACCAGCTGTTCCAAAGTCACATTACCAAGATAATCAAAGATGATCTCGTTCAGCTTCGCCCACAAATCATGTGTCATGCACTTGCTGTCGCCCAGACAGTTTTCCTTGCCACCGCATTGCGTACTATCGATAGGTTCGTCCACAGCCAGAATAATGTCAGCAACCGATACCTCATCCAATCCTTTTGCCAGACAATATCCCCCCCCGGGCCCACGCACACTTTCAACCAGCTTGCGCTGGCGCAGCTTGGAAAATAATTGTTCCAGATAAGACAATGAAATTCTTTGCCGTTCACTGATATCAGCCAGTGTAACCGGCCCGCTCCCATGCCGTATTGCGATATCTAAAAGAGCTGTTACCGCAAACCGTCCCTTTGTTGTCAATCTCATTTCAACCTCTTTAGCATGTAATTTTAAAGCGATTAGAACCACTTACCGCAAACCTCCCAAGAGGGGGAACTATATAATACCTGACTATATTAGTCAACTATAGTCGAGGGCAAATTCTGTTGTTGCGAAACGAAAGCAAACACTTTATATTTGCCAACATGATTCAGCTTACCCAAAACATACTCTTTCTCCGCTCCTCCTCCTGCCCGATAGCTCTGCTATGCCTGACCGGACGACTGCTGCGCCCTGTGCGCTAATTATTCCAATCATTTCCCAATCTGTTTGAAGTGTAGGGGCTGGTACACCAACCAGTCATTTGTCCGGTTTTCGCCAGAAATAATAGTGGAGTAAAACAATGAAAGAACATTTGGTTATTTTTGATACGACATTGCGTGATGGAGAGCAAAGCCCCGGCGCCTCCATGACCATGGAAGAAAAGGTGCGTATCGCCAGGCAATTAGAACGAATGGGGGTAGATGTAATCGAGGCGGGCTTTCCAGCGGCATCAAAAGGTGATTTCGAAGCGGTCAGGGCTGTAGCTGAAGCCGTCAGTAACAGCACGGTATGTGGCCTTTCGCGCGCAATTGAAGCGGATATCAATCGCGCTGGTGAAGCCTTGCGGATAAATCGCAATATTCGCATTCATACCTTTATTGCCACCTCACCGATTCACATGAAAAACAAGCTGCGCATGTCGCCTGATCAGGTTGTCGAACAGGCTGTCAAAGCAGTCAAGTGGGCGCGCCAGTATACGGATAATATTGAGTTTTCTCCGGAAGATGCCGGACGATCCGAGATTGACTTCCTTTGCCGGATTCTGGAAGCAGTCATAAATGTCGGTGCCCGGACGTTAAATATTCCGGATACGGTGGGTTATACCATGCCGGACCAGTTTGGCAGCCTGATCCGCACGCTGCGTGAACGTATTCCGAATTCTGATAAAGCTGTTTTCTCCGTTCATTGTCATAATGATCTCGGTTTGGCTGTAGCCAATTCACTATCTGCTGTCATGAACGGCGCACGTCAGATTGAATGTACGATCAATGGTCTTGGTGAACGCGCCGGCAATGCAGCGCTTGAAGAAATAGTCATGGCCGTACGTACGCGACAGGATTATTTTCCGTGCGATACATGCATCGATACGACTCAGATCGTATCTACCAGCAAACTGGTTTCGGGAATTACCGGATTTCCGGTACAGCCCAACAAAGCTATCGTTGGTGCCAACGCCTTCGCTCATGAATCCGGTATTCATCAGGACGGTGTCCTTAAACATCGTGAAACCTATGAAATCATGCGGGCTGAGGATGTTGGCTGGGGAGCAAACAAATTATTATTAGGCAAACATTCCGGTCGAAATGCATTCCGCAGTCGTTTGAAAGAACTGGGAATCGAACTGGAATCAGAAGAAAAACTGAACACCATGTTCACGCGCTTCAAGGATCTTGCAGATAAAAAGCATGAAATTTTTGATGAAGATCTGCACGCACTTGTTTCAGATGAAGCGCAAATACCAGAGGAACATTATCGCCTGCTTTCACTGATCGCACGTAGCGAAACCGGAGAAAAACCCTTTGCGCAAGTTGTTATCGCCACAGAAAATAACGAGCAGCAGGCGGAATCAGAAGGAAGCGGCCCGGTAGATGCCGCATTTCGTGCTATTGAAAAGATATTGGACAGTCAGGCGGAATTGCAGTTATTTTCTGTAAACAATATTACCAGCGGAACAGATGCGTTGGGCGAAGTCACTGTTCGTCTGCAAAAATCCGGACGAATCGTTAATGGTCATGGTGCAGATATAGATATTATCACTGCTTCCGCCAAGGCTTATCTCAACGCCTGCAACAAGCTGCATTCCAGCCTGGAACGCACACATCCGCAGGTTTAGTCCGGCTCCGGTGCAGGCCATGTACCGGAGTTTTTATAAAGCAAGCCTGTAGTTTGCGACTCAAATTATCTGAAGCGAAACATATGATGAAACGACAGTGGGGAATTGTAGTTCTGTTTGCTCTGCTTTTATGTCTGCCAGTTAAAATTGTTGAGGCATACGGCTTTCATTTTGAGGATAGTGCCGGAAAAACCCACACTTTATCGGAATACAGAGGGAAATGGGTTCTGGTTAATTTTTGGGCAACGTGGTGCCCGCCCTGCCTGAAAGAAATTCCGGATTTATCAAAGTTGTCCCAGGAAAGGAACGATCTCGTAATCATTGGAATAGCAATGGAATATGACAGAACTGAAGATGTGATGCAGTTCGCAGAGAAAATGAAAATTCCCTATCCGATCATACTGGGTGACAGAACTACCGCTGCTCAGATTGGAGACGATATTTCGTTGTTACCAAGCACTTACCTGTTTGATCCTGATGGAAAACCTGCTGCACGCAAGATCGGGCTGATTACTCGCGCTGAAATTGAAACTTTCATTGATGCCCATTGAGCGCGATGATCGAATTATTGCGCAGCTGTGGAGTACGTCCAATGACGGCGCCAGGCGCCCAGCACAAGGTTGGGATAATCCGCCTTACCCAGACTGCCGTTATATCTTCCGA
>JACTML010000205.1 GCA_014584635.1 Nitrosomonas eutropha
AAACCTTGCTGCCATCTTCTGTATAAACATAGGAAATCCAGTCATCGAACTCCCCGATTACTTCAGGATCGGCAGCCTGTACCAGATTACTTGCCATCAAAGAAACGGCTGACAACATCAGTGCTTTTGCAAATATCCGCTTCATTGCATCAGACTCCATAATTATCGACATATCTGGCCCAGCATCCGAATCCGAGTGTGGGCCGTTTACCCGTAGTTTATCAGTTACATCCTTCCATTTTATAAATGAAGTAACCATTCTGTTTAATTGCTTCGACTACTTCATCAGGCGCTTTCTGGCTGTGACAGAAGCGACATTCCTCACTGGTTACGGTTGATCCTTCTTCTCCGATTGAAGCAAGCCACTGTTTCGCAAACTCAATAGCCTTTTTGTCATCTCTTACATCCGTGAATACATCAAAATGCATGATATGTCCGTCTTTGGCTTTGACGTAGGTATCGTATACATGAATTTGCATGAAAAACTCTCCTTGACAAGAAATGGTAAAAAACAGAAATAGCCAAATACTGGCCCTTATTATGCCATTTTTCTACGTGCCACGATAACGCCATCACGGGTTGGGTTGATAAAGGTATCAAACTCCAGATCTGTAGAAATCAACCGGTTATGCTCCCTGATTGCTTTTGTCCAATCCGGTTTGGTATCTGCCGGATCTTCCACAGCTACCCGACCATGCCACAATACATTGTCGGCTATATACAAACCACCGGGACGAATCCGTTCTCTGGCCATCAACCAGATATCGGGATACCCTTCTTTATCAGCATCGTTGTAGCAGATATCGAAATCACCCTCTATCTGGCCAAATACATCCTGAGCATAGCCTGCATAGAACTTCACTCTCTCCCACAACCCGACAGAAGCAAGGTACTGCTCTGCCTGTTCCCGATTGAGCGGATTGCTATCCGTACAGATAACCTGCCCATCAGACCCGACTGCCCTGCCAAACCAGTAGGCAGAATACCCGTACCCGCTGCCAAACTCGAAAACCCTGCGCGCTCCGATCATTTTCGCGTAAATCTCCAGTGAGATACCGACAAGCCTGCCGACGATCGGAAAATTTTTTTCCAGCGCAAACGCCTCCATCTCATCGAGAATCGGGTGATCAAACCGCTCCGCCAGTGTGTGCATGTAACGTTCGATGATGGGATCAACAATCATAAATACCATCCGATTCATCAATAGTGAAAATTTTGGAAATCTGCATAATCAGGTACTTATCAAAAAAGAATTCTGATTTCTGTTCTTTTCATCGCTCGTATATCCCCGGCCGATTCTGTCAGGATCTTCTCTATATTTCTGCCAGCAAATGAGTATGGCTGTCACTGTCAGCAAAAATGGCGGGATCCCGCTGTATAACAAAAAAGTATCTGTCAATCCGGATATGAAAATGAAACACACTATTGCACTGCCCAATAAGGTCATTTGATTTTGTCTGAAAATCTGAAACCAGCACCATAGTAAAAACACGAAGGCCAGTATGCCCAGCAACCCAAGATGCATACCAATCTCAATCAGTTCATTGTGGAAATGTGCGATTTCCTGAAACTCCGGCAATTTTTTGTAAATACCCTGTTTATATGCAATGATGATGTCATCAAAATATTTTTTTGCCATACCGGAACCATGTCCCAACAGAGGACGTTCAGCAATGCCATGCAGACCGACATCCCACATTGCAAGCCGGTAACCCACACTGGTCTGATACTCCCCCTGCTGAAAGGATCGCAGATCCGCACCGGCCTGCTGTAATCTGCTATGAAAAATATCACTACTGCCGGCAAAAAATACGACTGTGGCTATGATTGCCATCAAACCACCTGCCAGCATTCGCCACTTTACTCGATATCGCAAAACAACCATTAGCAGTAGTGCCATCAGAGTAGCGAGCAGTATTCCTCTCGCACTCTGATTAAACTGGAGAAATAACAGCAGCATGGCTATCAGCCATAACAGAATTGACAAAAATCTTTTCCCTCTCGAAAAAGTTTCCAGCCCCAGAAAAACCGCCAGAATAACCCCGACTCCCAAGGCTGCCGAATAATGCAAATAGGACATACCAAGCAAGGAAATCCCCTGCATTTTCTGTATCGCCCATTGATAGCTGCCCAATATCACCATACTCAGATAACTGCAAAGAAGTGCACCAGCTGCCCAAGGCAAACGTTCTCTGTTTAAAAGTGAAAACAGAGGGATGAAGGTCAGCAGAATAAAATATTTTCTCCACTTCCCCTGGAAAATTGCTGCAAAATCGCTCCATAGCAGGCCAAGCATCCATACGCCACAAAACAACAGGATACCCGCAACCAAAGGCTCTTTGATCACGCCGGAAAATCTGGATATTCCCCCATCCATCAGCCAGGCAAGAACCAGTGCACCCATTCCCCAGTAAATTTCTCCCTTTGGCCACAGAGTGAAACAGAAAAATACCAGCGCAAACTTTGCCAGCAGATCACGCCAATTCAATACAGTCTGATTTCTCAAAATAAGCCTGTCAGATCATCCAGTTTATTTTTCATAAATATAGTGCATAAACATGCTTACCTCACTGAATCTCGCTCAAACAGACAACATGTTTCACCCCAGTTTCGAGTAGTCTTCGCCTTTAATTTCAGGCCGGCCTGTTGCATGATATCCAAAGCCGCCTGCTGCTCAGTATCTATTCCTAATTCAACGATGACAGATTGAAGATTGGGGTGCTTTAAAACACTTGTAGCTGCCTTGAGGATCGGGATTTCAATACCATCAACATCGATCTTGATGTAGTTGGGATACGGAAATCCCCACTTACTGCACAAATCGTCCAGTGTCACGCCAAACATTCCCTGAATATGGGAAGTCGGTACTCGCATGGTATCTATGGACTCCTGCCCGAATTGCGAACGATTACCACCGGGAATGAATTTAGGTATATATAACTTATCGAAACCGTTTGTATCCCCTATTGCGACACAATACGCGGCAATACAATCCTTTAGATCATTCAGATAAATATTCTTATTCAATGCGTAGTAATTATTACTCTGTGGCTCGAAAGCAAAAACACGAATACCATGGCCCAGCTTTATGGCTGGATAAAGCGAATACTGTCCAATATTGGCACCGATATCGAAATAACATGCACCTGGTTTGATATTATCAAGCCAGTCCAATGTATCCGGCTCCTTAATGGAATAAGTACGAATACGTTTGAGTACACGCCAATGATCCACTGCTAATCGTATCTGATGGCCTCTGACACTAACGGTTTTAGTGCCTCCTTTGACTACATAACCTGCTATCACCAGGTTTTTCAGAAAATCAATCGAGCACAGATTATTCATCGCTCCCCCAAGATTGCATTGTTTATTTAATTTTTATGAAGCACTCTCCGCCTGGCTCTGTCCGATTATTTCCAGCAGCGCCACATACCGCGGCAAAACATCCTGCCCGCCGACATCCAGCATTTCACTGATGAATCGCTGTCGATGTGCTTCCACATAGAACCCGTCACAACCCTTAGCAAGAAAATCATTGATTTTCTGGTACACATCATCCCGGCAGCGTAATTCTGTTTCCGGCATGTAAACAGCAGCAGCAGAACGCCCGGCATGCAGATAATCTGCTGCCAATACAGGCTTGCCACTGCGTATCGCCTCGAATACCACTGAAGTAGCCAGATCAATACAGATATCTGCCCAGTTCATAAGATAGGTGGAATGCATGGAATCATCCGCCACGCTTACATTCGCCAGTTTTTTCAGTGATTTGCTGCGTGTCAGAGACTGTTTCCAACCGCTGCGGGTATGTGGCTTGATGATAATCATTATATCCTGGAAAGCGGCGATCAGATGAATAACTTCGCTTACCTCCTCCCAAAAAGTAGTGAAATTTGCTTTCCGTAAAAACATGACGATCCTGAGCCGGCCTTCTGAGCGAATCAATGATGAAGATGGCATCAACTCAGCCAGCCTGTCCAACCATTGTTTGCTGAAGCGAGGAGAACCAAGCACAGCAATCGCTCCCTCAGATAGAAACGGACGGAAACGTTGTGCACACAATTCGTTTGGAACTACTACCCGATCGAAGATTCGTGCAGTTGAAAAAGTCATATCCGGCCCCAACCGCCACTCACCCCGTCGAATCAACTGGTTGGCATGCGGGCTGTCACCGTGCGGCAGCGATACCGTGCCCACTCCCCGGTCACGCGCCATGGAAACGATCGTCTCCACCCACTCTGTCGCAATAACCGAATTACGTTCAATCCAGTCGAACGCCAGCACACCCTGCTCCCCATCCTTGAAACTGCGGATCAGCAATCTCCCGGCAACTTTCTGCCACAATGGTTTACGCCGTTCCGCATCATGGATTTCCGCCAGACGGCTTACGAGCGGACCAATGAACGATCGACGCAAATTTCCTGTCAGCAGCAGCATCTGTAACCGCCAGGTACAGTAAAGCCATTTCCCCAGTAATTCCCGGATATGCGCCACTCTGACACCTTCCAGACTTGCCAGATAGCTGACACGGAAGTCATAGCGGAACTTGCCGGCTCCAATCAGTACCACATCGCATGTATGGCCGGCCTCGATCCATGCAGCAATAACCGGTGTTATATGATCGATATCGTTATAATGACGCAGAAAAAATAAGGCTTTCATAGCTGTGTTATCATGCCACGCATTGGCGAAGGGGAAATATGATACCTGCAAAAACGCATCGCTATAAAAACATACAATGCTCCTGAGTCCGGCACTTTACAGCAACATTTATTCATCTTGCTGACAAAACCTGTTGCACTTGCTTCATCATATTCTGCAAAATCAGTCATCCACCCGAATTCACAATCATGAAAACAATCGCCATCATTCCGGCACGCATGGGCTCATCGCGCTTTCCCGGCAAACCGCTGGCCCAACTGCTGGGATACACCATGCTGGAACATGTCTATCAGCGTGTCGCCATGAGCAAGTCGCTCAGTGCGACTTACATCGCCACCTGCGATGAAGCAATCCGACAGGCTGCGACCGCCTTTGGAGCGCCCGTCATCATGACCTCCGACAGTCACGAACGGGCCAGCGACCGCATCGCGGAAGCCGTCGCACACACCGATGCCGATCTGATC
>JACTML010000105.1 GCA_014584635.1 Nitrosomonas eutropha
GCGCGAAGAATTTGTCCCTGCAGCGTATCGTTTTATGGCATTCACGGATATGGAAATCCCGCTGGAGCATGATGCGGTGATGCTGGCTCCCAAGATGGACGCGCGTATTCTGCAGGAGCTGAATATCCGTAAAACGGACAAAATTCTTGAAATTGGCACAGGAACAGGTTACATGACTGCGCTGCTAGCCCAGCTGGGTGCGCATGTTCATAGTGTGGAAATTGTACCGGAATTACACGCTATGGCGCGCATCAATTTACAGACACACGATGTCACCAACGTAACCCTTGAGCAGGGGGATGCCGCACGTGGCTGGCCGGATCATGGCCCGTATGATGTCATTGTTCTGACAGCTTCTACGCCGGTATTGCCCGAGGCATTTCAGCAAAGTCTGGTCTCAGGAGGGCGGCTGTTTGCCATTGTCGGTGAAGAGCCGGTTATGGAGGCGTTATTGATAACCTGCATTACACCGGGTAACTATAGTTCGACTCGTCTGTTTGAAACTTGTACCGCCCCACTGAAAAATGCGCTGCAACGTGAGCAATTCCATTTTTGAAGTATCCCTGTTAGTTACTTTGTAAAAGCCAGGTTGTTACCGCTTCAATGATGATCATCCAGCCAAAAGTATGAACGTGATGAAACTGGCCGGTAAATGATCAAAAATTTCCGCAATATGGCTTGTTTGCTGTATTTAAGCGTATATGCTTGTGCTTCATTGCAGGCAGCTGATTTGATGCAGATTTACCGGGAAGCACTAACGGAGGATACGCAATACGGCGCTGCCCGTGCTGCCTATGTGGCTGCGCAGGAGCGCTTGCCCCAAGGGAGAGCAGGACTGTTGCCGGATATTCGCCTGACTGGCATTGGCCAAAATCAATACATCGAAGCCAAGGGATTTCCAAGTCGGGAGATCAAAAACCGGGGAATTACCGCGACACTGACTCAACCGCTTATTCATTTCGAAAATTTCATTATTTATCAGCAATCAAAAAATGAGGTGGCTCAGGCGGATGCGCAGTTTGTTATTGCTGCACAGGATTTGATTTTGCGCGTTGCGCAAGCTTATTTTGATGTACTTAAAGCAAAGATCGATGTTGAAGTGGTCGAGTCTCAGAAAAAGGCGATTCATGAGCAATTAGAGCAGGCCAAACGAAATTTTGAAGTGGGTGTTTCCACAATTGTGGATACGCATGAAGCTGAAGCCCGTTACGATTTGACCCAGTCGCAGGAAATTGCAGCCAGGAATAAACTGGAAATCACGCAACACACGCTGGAAATGTTGATCAACCGGCTTCCAGGCAATTTGCAGGATGCCAGTCTGGATAAAATTATCGCTGATCCGCTTTCTTTGCCTCATGATGGTATGGAGGCATGGGTCAATCAGGCAGAAGAAAAAAATTTTCAGCTGAAGGTACAGCGAATTGCTTATGATATTTCTGAGCAGGCTATTGATCTTGCCAAGGCGGGACATTACCCAACCCTTGATCTGGTTGCGCAATATAGCGATCAGCATGGCGTGGGCGGTTCTTTTACCGGGATAGGATTGGATATAGTCAATAAATCTGTCGGCTTACAGCTTACCGTTCCTGTTTTTCAGGGGTTATCTGTGCAGTCCCGTATCAGAGAAGCGCTGGCTAATCGCGATAAGGCACGTAAGGACATGGAAAACGTGCAGCGTACCGTCGCATTGCAGGTACGCCAGAATTATCTCAATGTAACCAATGGTATCGCTCAGATTAAAGCATTGAAACAGGCGTTGACATCCAGCCGCAGTCAGCTTGATTCAACTGTGCTGGGTCAGGAAGTGGGTGTACGGATGGAAATAGACGTACTCAATGCGCAGCAACAGTATTTTTCAGCGCGCCGGGATCTTGCCCGGGCTTATTATGATTATCTGATGTCCCGTCTGCAGCTGAAGGCTGAAGTAGGGGATCTGGATGAAGATGATTTAATGGAAATTAATGCACTGCTTTGATTTTCATTAATAAATTCAAAATATACAGCAATTGTAGAAAGGCTATTTTCCCGCTGATTCACCTGATCGTCTGGAAGGTATTTTTGTATAGGGTGGTTGCTGCTGGCAAGCTATGCGGTAAGCACGTAACGTCTTTTGTGCATGGCCCAGAACCGTATCCTGCGGATAATTGATAACTTCCTGTAATGCTTCGATGCTGTCACCGATTCCGGCAGGCAAGCCAGATAGTAATTCCAGACCATCGTACATATGACTAATGGCGTAAATGTGAAACGTGTTTTGGGATACAGCATGAATCACATTATCATCCAGTATCAGGTTGTGGCGATTGCGACTCGGGATGATTACCCCCTGGGTGCCGTCCAGGCCGGCTGCTTCACACACCTTGAAAAAACCTTCAATTTTCTCGTTAACGCCTCCTATCGGGAGCATTTCTCCAAACTGATTGATTGCGCCAGTAACAGCAATCCCCTGTTTAAACGGTAACCCGGACAGGGCTGAAAGCAAGGCATACAATTCCGCACACGAAGCGGAATCGCCTTCTACGCCGTAGTATTCCTGTTCAAATACAACGGATGCATTGAGTGCAAGTGGCGCGTTATGGTGAAATAAGGCAGACAGAAAATTCTGCAGGATGAATACGCCTTTATCGTGAATCGGGCCTGACATCCCGACTTCCCGTTCAATATTGAGTAGGCCATCTTCTCCGGCAAAGGTATGCGCGGTGATACGTGCAGGAATACCGAAACTGTGATCTCCCATTTCAATCAGACTTAAGCCATTGATCTGACCAATCTTCTTGCCATGTACCGTGATGACGATATCTCCGTCAGCAATGGCTTCCTGCGCACACTGATCCGGATAGTTATGTCGCAGTGTTCGCGCCTGGCGGGCAGTCGTAACGTCTGTTTCTTCAACGATGGCACCGCCTCGTGTTTTGCATTGCAGAGCGCTTTCTACCACCAGCATTTCGGTATAGCTGAAATTCGCGCTTAATCGTTTTTGATCTTCAATCGTTCTGTGGCAAGTTTTTAGCGCGCAAACAACTGCTTCTTTGGAAAAATGTGGCAAGCATAATTGTTTACAAAGGTGAGCAATAAAAACAGCCAGTGTCCGATAGGTTTGTATGCTGGCTTGGAATGACGTCGCAAAATCGACTTTTACCCGAAAGCGGCGCGCCAGCTCAGGTTCTTCTTCCTGGATTGCATAATATTGTTCACGCGAACCGATCAGAATGATCCTGACATCAATTTTTACAGATTCAGGTTCAATGGGTATGGCTGGTGTCAGTATGTTGGTTGCCCAGGATTCTCCAATCTGCAGTACATGGTTGCGCAGAAAGCGATAAATTTTTTCCCACAAAAAAGAGTCAGCCAGCAGATCATCCAGATGCAGCATCAGGAAACCACCATGTGCTTTTAACAAACTGCCAGCACGGATATGCATAAAATCTGTAATCAGCGTACCTTCAACGGATTGATATCCAATGCTGCCGATCATTGATTTAAACGACGGATTATCATCAACGATAACTGGCGCACTGGTTAAATCGTGATTATCCACCACAACATTCACCCGGTAACGCTCGAACAATTCTTTCAGCTCTTCCGGATTTCTTTCTTCACTTGTGTCAGTAGGCTGGAATAGATCCAGATTTTTAAGGATATCGTCCTTAATTGCATTTAGATATCGCTCAAGTCGATGATAGTCTTCAAAAGATTGATCCAGTTCTTCTGCTACGTTACCCAGTACCCGATCCAGTAACGGTGTTATCCAGTCCCGGCATAATGTGGCGAGCTCCCTGTCGTGGTTTTGTCCAAGGGTACGAATTTTCTGAAGATAAGATGCGATTTCACTGCGTAGTGTTTGTTCATCCTGATCAAGTGCGATTCGGCGATCTCTTGGCAGAGTCAGGATTTCTTCTTCAGTTAATGGCTTTCCTGATTCATCCAGAAGTGTGAAGGCCAGACGCCCCGAGTCACGCCGGATTGCAAATCTGAGTGATTCTGCGCAGGCATTAAGTTTTTCAAAATAATGGTCTTCCTCCAGTTTGAAACGATTTTCAATATGGGCCGTTTTTGCCTTGAAATCGTCCCCATTTAATTGCGCGGGTATTTCCTGCAATAAATAGTGCGTGGATTGCGCAAGTTGCTGTCGCAGCCAGCTACCTTTACCTGCTGGCAGACGTAATGCCAGAGGGCGCTCTGGTATGTCAAAGTTGTATACGTAGCATAAATCAGGAGGTACTGGCTTGTTTGCAGCCACTTCTGTCATTGCCTGTCGCAATAAAGAGGATCGGCCGCTTCCTGTTTCACCCAGCACGAAAAGGTTATAGTCTGGATGATCTATCTCCAGTCCAAAATAAGTTGCCTGTCTGGCGCGTTCCTGACCAATCCAGTCAAGAGGCTGATCAATTAAAGTTGATGTATCCAGAAATCCGAGAGAACCAGAATCAATTGTCAGGTTGAGTGCATGCGGTTCTAATCTGGTTATGGTCATGTCTTGAGTTGTGTTGGAGATTGAAGCATGCCTGTTTTTTGTTTGATTGCTTCCTTGAATGAACCCTTGAACAGCTTTCTGGACAAGCTGCCTAGTCAGTCGCTAATGTTAAGCAGGATTGGATGGCAATACAGGGTTTTGTGTGGGATTGCAGGGTAAGCAACAATACGTGCAATAGCTGCGCGGCACACTGTAATTATATAAACAAGCACACCGATTCAGCGATGAGATGAGCGTATGAAACAGAAGGATAACGATGCTTTAGTCCTGATTTTTCAAAGCAATCAGTTTTTACTGAAACAGTAAATTTCCCCATTATAAAAAAGGGAAATTTACTTTTCCCGGTTATCTATGTAGCTCTATGCAGCAGGGTTGTTTGCGTAATACTGATGCGCGGCAGATGCTGCAGCCCCTTTATTGACCTTCATCCCTAAATCAGCCAGCACGTGCTCTAATGCATTCAGGCAAAATATAACGTTTTCCAGTCTGCTTGAATTGCCCATCAAGCCTATCCGCCAGATCTTTCCGGCAAAATCGCCCAAACCAGCGCCAATCTCCAGGTTGAAGTCAGTTAAGAGTTTGCGACGTACTTCTTTTTCATCTACGCC
>JACTML010000151.1 GCA_014584635.1 Nitrosomonas eutropha
GATATTGGTGGATCTCACCTTATTCAGTGTGAGGATCGTCGAATTGCTCTGCAATATTTCCATTCATTTCTGATTCATGCCGGCGAACAAACTCCTGGGTACTATCAATTCCCCGCAGTTGCAGGATGTAATTTCTGACCGCTGCTTCAACCAGTACTGCCAGATTGCGCCCGGCGGCAACAGGAATGGTTACCTTGCGTATGCTGACATTCAGAATAACCTCGTTGAGGTTGCTCAATGGCAAGCGTTCGTAAGCACTGATATTGCTGCCGGCAGTTTTTTCAAGCTGAACGATCAGTTTCATGTTTTTGTGGCGACGAATGGCTGTTTCCCCGAATATGGTGCGAATATTCAGCATTCCCAGCCCGCGTACCTCAAGAAAATCACGCAACAGCGGCGGACATTTTCCTTCCAGCGTTTCAGGGCCGATACGGCGTAACTCAACAACATCATCTGCAACCAGCCCATGTCCACGGCTGATAAGTTCCAGAGCGAGCTCGCTTTTGCCGACACCACTTTCTCCGGTGATCATGACACCCATTCCGAGTACATCCAGCAGAACACCGTGCCGGCTGATAACTGGGGCCAGCACGCGGACAAGATAGGTTTGCAGTCCCCAGATAATTTCAAGACTGGCGATTTTTGAATGAATTAACGGGATGGATTGTTCATTGGAAAACTGTTTGATGGAATACGGGATCGGTGCATCGTTCGCTATGATCAGGCAGGCAAGCTGACTTCTGGCCAGCTGATTGAGCCTTTTTTGCAAGGAAAAATCATCCAGCTGTTCGAGATATTTGACGGACGTCTGGTTTAGCACCTGTATCCAGTTGGGATGGACGAAATTGAGGTGCCCGATCAGTTCTTGTGTTGAGCTGGTGATCAGATGATTTTCAAGTTGTTTGTCTGTGGCAGGGGGAGGTTCGCCCCATTGCAAACATAATTTTTCCTTGTTTTCTTCAAACAGCTGTGTGATGCTAACTTGAGACATGTTCAGGCGTCCACTCGGAAATGAGCTGATGAATCTCTCGGGCGTCCTGACCGTGGAGTAGTTTTTCGCGAAAGTTTTTATTGCTGAACATTTGCGCCAGTTCGCTCAGTATCATCAAGTGCTGATCCGTTGCTTTTTCCGGTACCAGCAGAATACAGGCAATACTCACAGGCTGACCATCCGGAGCGTCAAAGGGTATGGCTTCTTTCATTCTGACTAATGCCGCAGCTGCTTCGCGCAATCCTTTGATTCGTCCGTGTGGAATGGCAACCCCTTGGCCAAGTCCGGTTGATCCGAGCTTTTCACGTGCGAACAGGCTGTCAAAAACCTGACTGCGTGCTATGTGCAAAGTATTTTCAAATAACAGGCCAACCTGCTCAAATACACGTTTCTTGCTGGTTACATCCAGATCAATAATGATATTGGATTCCGGCAATAGTTGAGTAATGAGATTCATGAAGATTCAAATCACTTTAGAAAATTAGGATGATGCTTTCTTCTTGTCAGAGACGGGATAGCCTGTCATACCACCGGCTGCATATATCCGGGCTTGCCAGTGCTTGCTGCGCAGATCAGCTTTTGCTCTGCGGATAATGACTATAGCCGGTATCAGTCAGGCGTAATCCCGTTTTGTGATTTTCCGGTGCTGCTGCCGGGTGTATGGAGAGAAATAGATTGACTTATTCAGGTTGCTCAAATTCCTGATCTTTCAGCCCGCCCTGATCGTTGCGCTGCCTGATATTTTTTTCCTTGTGTTTGAGAATCTGGCGCGCCAGTTTATCCGCCAGGCTATCAATTGAAGCGTACATATCCGTACCGTCGGCTTCGACAAAGATTTCTCTCCCCCGTAAATGAACTGTAGCTTCAGCCTTTTGCTTAAGTTTATCCACAGAAAGGGTCACACTAATAGCCATGATATTGTCAAAATGGCGTGTGCTCCTCTCAATCTTGGACGTAACATAGTCACGCATGGCTGGCGTGATTTCTACATGATTACCAATGAGATTCAAATTCATTATTTCTCCTTATATATGAGAGGATCGTATTCAAGGGTACCACGGAAAGTTCTGAAGGTATCCGCTTGTTGTAGTCAGCTGGTTTTTTCAGAGTCTTCTTACGGCATCTTACGTAAATTAGTCGGGGGAATATGCATGAACTCCCGATATTTTGCAACAGTACGGCGAGCCACAACAATGTCTTGCTGTGCGAGTATTTGTGAAATTTTACTGTCACTGAGTGGTTTTTTGTGATCTTCGTTCTGGATTAATTGCTTGATGAGTCCGCGAATGGCGATGGCTGAATGTGCTTCTCCCGTTTCAGCAGGAATATGGCTTCCGAAAAAATACTTTAGCTCAAAAATACCATGGGGTGTCCACATGTACTTATGAGTTGTGATGCGGGAAATGGTGGATTCATGCAGCCCGAGAACCTCGGCGATTTCACGCATGACAAGAGGACGAACCGCTGTTTCACCTTGTTCCAGAAATGCTTGCTGGCGTTCAATAATTGCCTGGCTTACCCGAAGTATGGTTTCCATCCGCTGATCGATATTTCTGATCAGCCAGCGAGCTTCTTTCAGCTGATCGCGGAGGGATTGGGTGGTTTCACCGCGATGCTGTTTCAGAATATCAGCGTATAAATGATTTACGCGCACACGAGGAGCTGAATCAGAGTTGAGGTGTACTGTCCAGCCTGTATCTGATTTGATCGCGGTAACATCAGGAGTGACATAACGTGCTGTTGTCACATTAAAATTGTCACCGGGTTTGGGATTGAGCCGGGTGATCAGCAGGTAGATTGCCTGCAGGCAGGCTTCATCACAACCAAGAACCTTTTTGAGTAATGTGAAATTTTTGGCGGCGACACTTTCCAGGTGCTCGTTAACCAGTTTAAGCGCCTCTTCTCGTAGCGGTGTTGTATCCGGCAGTGCCGCAAGCTGAATGGATAAACATTCCTGCAGATTACGTGCCCCCACGCCAGGGGGATCTAACTGCTGAATATACGCCAGTGCAGATTCCAGATCGGCAACGCTGATATCCAGTTCAGCTGGCAGCAACCCGGCAAGTTCTTCTATATCCTGAGTAAAGTAACCATCATCATTCAGACTGTCTATGAGCAGTTCGGCAATTTTCTTTTTGCGTTCGCAACGTTGCCGCAAGCTGATTTGCATCAGCAGATGTTCTCGCAAGCTGACCGATTTGCTCACCAGACGAGAATAATCCAGATCATGCTCTTCATCGTACCCGCGTGTTTCATAAAAAAATTCCCGGTCTGTATATAGCGTGTCGTTCGGCCAGTCGTACAGGTTTTCCGTATCTTCCTCGCTATCCTGGAACCTGTCAGCTTCTGCGGTAGCAGGTAAATCTGATGATGTTAATGCAAGATCCTGTTCTTCAATCCCGAATTCATCCCGGTTGCTGCTTTCGTCCAGTTCAAGCAGGGGATTTTCCTGGACGATGCGTAAAATTTCCTGATTGAGTTCCAGCGTGGATAACTGAAGCAGCTGAATTGACTGTTTCAGCTGCGGCGTCAGCGTAAGCCCGGCAGAGAGCTTGAGTTGCAGAGTCGGCTTCATGTTGTTCAGAGTCTGAAATGCTCGCCCAGGTAGACTTCCCGGACACGTTCGTCATTGATTATTTCAGCAGGCGCGCCGCTGGCAAGCACTGTTCCTTCGCTAATGATATAGGCGCGATCACAAATCCCCAGTGTTTCCCGTACGTTATGATCTGTAATCAGCACGCCGATTCCGCGCGATTTGAGAAAAACGATGACTTTCTGGATATCCATGACGGCAATGGGATCCACCCCGGCGAAAGGTTCGTCCAGCAGGATAAAGCGCGGCTGGGAGGCCAGTGCACGCGCAATTTCCGTACGCCGGCGCTCCCCGCCGGATAGACTCATACCCAGACTGTCACGCAGATGGCTGATATGTAAATCATGAAGCAATCCATCCAGGTGTTGTTGTATTTCATCTTTCTTAAAGTGCTGCAGTTCTAGCACGGCAAGAACATTTTCTTCGACTGACAGTCGGCGAAAGATGGATGCTTCCTGGGGAAGATAACTTAATCCCAGTCGAGCGCGCTGATGAATAGGCAGCTGGCTCAGGTTGTGTTCATCCAGAAGTATTTCCCCTCCGTTTAGTGGAACCAGCCCGACGACCATGTAAAAACAGGTTGTTTTACCGGCGCCGTTAGGACCAAGCAAGCCAACAACCTCGCCGCTGTTGACGGAAAAAGACACATCCGTTACTACAGTACGCGATTGATATATTTTTTTCAGATTTCTGGCGCTTAATTTACTCATGCATCATTTGGACTGGCGGCACTGTATTTTCCGGTAATTTTATTTTTCTGTATCTGCATCAGGCTGCTTTGCTTTAGGCTGAATAACAGCACGTACCCTGTGATCGGAATTTTTGTCGTTTTCCGGCTGGGGCTGGCCAAACACCTGAAAGAAATCGCTTGTGATGTCATAGGAAATATAATCACCTTCGACTTCATCAGTGCCGCGTTTTAGCCGTGCACTGCCAAATAACTCGATTTTGTCAGTTTTGTTGTCGTATTCCGCACGCCGGCTCCATGCTTCAACGTATTCATTAACACCATCACGCTTCTGGCGGTAACTGACCAGATTGCCATGGGCGGTGGCATGCCGATAGCCGGTAACGTCTTCCTTCATGATAACTTTGTCGGCCCGAAGAATGAGAGTTCCCTGAGTCAAGATGACGTTTCCGGTAAATATACTGGTACGAAATTCTCCCCTTTGTTTGTAATCCTCGACAGTGGCGTGATCGGCTTCCAGATGAATTGGTTTGTCACGATCTGCGCGTTCAGCAAGAGCCGTGGCTGAGAAACATACGAGAGATAAACTGAGGAGCAAACGTTGGAATTGCATAAAAGTGTTTCTAAAAATTAGTTTTCCGGACAAATTGCAGCACTGCACACCAAAACAGAAAACTGTATCAGCGTGACGAGCGTGGCGGTGTGCGTTCATCATGCGCTTTAACCCGGGATTGCATCAGAATTTCGCCGGTCTGATTGTTCATGAACATTCCGGTTGAGTTAAGAGTGCTGTTCATTCTGAGTCCTCTCCCCGGATAATGGTGACATCTCCGGTCAGGAAAATATCGTTACCGTCTTGGGTCAACTCAGCCTGATTGGACGTTACTCTGAGTAATGGTTTATCCGGCTCTATGCTGGTAAAACGGACATGTTCCAGCTGCGTTATATCTTCTGCCGGATAGTGGATCAGTTTATCGGCCGAGAAAAAGCGATTGCGCTCAAACTCATGGTTGGCCTGTATCCCGTCAAGATTTTCAATGATGTAGTCCACTTCCTGTTGCGTATCGTTATTTTGTTGCAGATTCGGGCGTTGCAATACGCTATCCAGCCAAAGTGTCAGCAGGAGCAAAATAATCAGCCATACAGACGGCCTTGAGAATAATGAACGTGTCATGTCAGGCCATCTTATATACAGACTTTGTTCCAAATAGAATCATTTTCCTGACTGTTTTTCAGACAGCATGGTTAAAAATAGACAACATACTGTTAATACGTCATTTTTCAGGATTATAACAGAACCTTTTTGCGTGATAGTTATAGCGTTTGAGGCCGGATATCTTTACTTTCGGCAAACCCGGAGCAGATCTGGAGTACAGATTTTTAATTTGCACTTTTTACTTGAATAAGTATCTTAATGTGATTATGGTCGTATTTCACGATAAATAAAGCCGGGTTGAATATGCAAGCAGATGCAATCGATTTTGAAAACTACGAATTACTGCAAGATGAAGCATGCGCGCAACGGATTGTTGCAGCCAAACAGAAGCTGGGAAAACGCGCCATTATATTGGCACATCACTATCAGCGTGCAGATGTTTACCGACATGCTGATTTGACCGGAGATTCACTGAAACTTTCCTATCTTGCCGCGCAGACCGATGTTGATTTTCTGGTGTTTTGCGGAGTGCACTTCATGGCGGAAGTGGCGGATATCCTTTCCAGTTCCGCACAGACCGTTATCCTGCCGGATCTTTCCGCAGGTTGTTCCATGGCCGATATGGCTAATCGCACCAAGGTGGAGCGAGCCTGGCGTGAGCTGGCGGAAGTACTTGATCCGGATGAAGCGGTAACACCGGTAACCTATATCAATTCCAGCGCTGATCTGAAGGCTTTTTGCGGACAACATGGTGGAATTGTTTGTACTTCCAGTAATGCTGTCAAAATTTTGCAATGGGCGTTTGATCACCGTGAAAAAGTATTGTTTTTTCCTGATCAGCACCTTGGTCGCTGGAGCGGATACAAGATGGGATTGTCGCAGGATGAAATGCTGGTGTGGGATTTTGACGAACCCATGGGTGGACTGACACCGGAACAGATTAAAAAGGCGAAGATCCTGTTATGGAAAGGGCATTGTTCGGTGCATCAAATGTTTCAGCCGCAACACATTCTTCGTTTTCGCAACCAGTATCCGGATGGGTTGGTCATTTCACACCCGGAGTGCAGTTTCGAGGTATGCAAGGCGTCTGATTTTGTTGGATCAACCGAGTACATCATCAATACTATTCGTGCAGCAGAAGCCGGTACACGCTGGCTGGTCGGGACGGAACTGAATCTGGTTGGGCGCATTGCGGAAGAATTCAAGTCAGAAGGTAAAATTGTTCAATTCATGTCGCCGATGGTATGCATGTGTTCAACCATGGCGCGGATTGATCCGCAGCATCTGGCCTGGTCACTGGAAAATCTGGTTGAGGGGCGTGTGGTTAACCAGATCAGTGTGCCAGAACCGCAGGCCAGTCTGGCCAGGCTGACACTGGAAAAGATGCTTGAGGTTTCCAGGTAATGTCAGCAGCAGCCGAATCATCCATTGTGCCTACTGATTGTGAAGCTGTTGCTGTGCCTGATGATAGAACGACATGTGCATCCGGGCGCACATTGCATATCGCAACTTACAACATTCACAAAGGGCTGTCGTTTTTCAACCAGCGCGTGATACTGCATGAGTTGCGTGACTACCTGCGCAGTCTGAATGTCGATATTGTTTTTTTGCAGGAAGTGGTCGGAGAGCATACGTTGCACGCCAACCGCTTTCGGAACTGGCCCAAAGATACCCAGTATGAATTTCTGGCGGATGCGGTGTGGTCAGACTTTGCCTATGGCAAGAATGCAGTTTATAACCATGGTCATCATGGGAACGCTATTCTCAGCCGCTTTCCCATTTCAAGCTGGGAGAATGAAGATATCTCGGCACATCGGTTTGAGAGTCGCGGATTGCTGCATTGTGAGCTGGCTGTTCCCGGATGGAAAGAGACGTTGCATTGTATTTGTGTACACCTGGGGTTATTCAAACGCGGAAGGTATCAGCAACTGGAAGCGATAGAGCGGCGCATTCGGCAACTGGTACCAGCGGATGCGCCACTGGTACTGGCAGGGGATTTCAATGACTGGCGTGGTGCAGCGAATCAGATTCTGGTCAATCGTCTGAATCTGGTTGAGGTTTTTCAATATACACAAGGCAAGGCGGCACGCAGCTTTCCTTCTGTTTTACCATTGTTGCGCCTGGATCGAATTTATATTCGGGGATTCCAGATAAAAAATGCCCGTGTTTTTCATAATCGTCCCTGGTCGCAAACCTCGGATCATGCTGCATTACTGGCGAAAATCATGCGTCAATGAGCCTGCCTGATTTTGTCAAAGGAAATCATGTAACCCTATTACACTCCGGTACGGAATATTTCCCGGTACTGGAATCGGCCATTAATCAGGCCAGGCAGGAAATTCATCTGGAAACCTATATTTTTCAGCATGATGCGACCGGCAATCGTATTGCTGAAGCGCTCAAGCGGGCAGCGCAGCGCGGAGTGGCTGTTCATCTGCTGATAGATGGGTTTGGTTCATTCAGCTTATCCCGGAAGGTCATTCAGGAAATGCTGGCGGCAGGTGTGCAGGTACTGATTTATCGACCGGAGTTTTTCCCATTCAGATTCAAGCGTTCCCGCCTGCGTCGCATGCATCGCAAACTGGCTGTTATGGATGCCAGTGTGGCGTTTGTGGGAGGAATCAATATTATTGATGATTGCCACGAATCGGATGCGTTATTTCCGCGATTGGATTATGCTGTTCGGATTACTGGTCCGTTATTGCGAGAAATACATGCTGCGGCAAGGCGGTTGTGGATGCTGGTTGCGTGGGTAAATTTAAAAAAGCGCTGGACGAACTATCCACCTGTTACAAGCAGCAACCTGCCGGCAGGCCATCAGCGTGTATCACTGGTTATCCGTGATAATCTGCGTAACCGACGCAGTATTGAACGCAGTTATCTCAAGGCAATAGCATCGGCTCGCAGGGAAATTATCATTGCCAATGCCTATTTTCTCCCTGGAAAGGATTTTCGCCAGGCCCTGATCAGAGCGGCGCGGCGAGGAGTCTTGGTTATTCTGCTGCTGCAGGGAAAACTGGAATACTGTTTACAGCATTACGCTATGCATGCCTTATATGGGCATTTGCTGGATGCCGGCGTTTATATCTACGAGTACCGGCGAGGTTATTTGCACGCCAAGGTGG
>JACTML010000112.1 GCA_014584635.1 Nitrosomonas eutropha
TTTTATAAATTTGATAAACCGCGGCGCTGGATAAACTCTGGTGGACTGGGTACGATGGGATTTGGTCTGCCTGCAGCCATGGGAGTACAAATGGCTAACCCTGGAAGTAAGGTGGCCTGTATTACCGGAGAGGCCAGTATTCAAATGTGCATACAGGAATTATCTACCTGTAAACAGCATAACCTGCCGGTTAAAATTATTAACTTGAATAATCGCTACATGGGAATGGTGCGACAGTGGCAGGAATTCTTCCATGGCAACCGCTACGCTGAATCCTATGTGGATGCTCTGCCTGATTTTGTTAAACTGGCTGAAAGCTATGGCCATGTTGGCATGCGGATTGACAAACCGGAAGAGGTTGAAGGTGCGCTGAGAGAAGCTTTCAAATTAAGCGATCGGCTGGTATTCATGGATTTTATTACGGATCAGACCGAAAATGTTTTCCCCATGGTGCCAGGCGGCAAGGGGTTATCTGAGATGATTCTGGTGTAACAGCATGCGACATATTATTTCTTTATTGATGGAGAACGAGGCAGGTGCCCTGTCACGTGTGGCCGGCCTGTTTTCGGCACGTGGATACAATATTGAATCTTTATCTGTTGCTCCAACTGAAGATCCAACCCTGTCCCGCATGACGCTGGTGACAAGCGGCCCTGAAGAAATCGTTGAACAAATTACCAAACAGCTCAATAAACTGATAGAAGTTGTTAAGCTGATTGATTTGAGTGATGAAGGTTATGTTGAACGGGAACTCATGCTGGTAAAGGTAAGAGCTGTGGATAAAGATCGCGAAGAGATGAAGCGGCTCGTTGATATATTTCGAGGCAATATCATTGATGTAACAAATAAAATCTACACAATAGAGCTTACCGGCACCCGGTCAAAGCTGGATGGTTTTTTGCAGGCAATAGACCGTAACCTGATTCTGGAAATAGCCAGAACGGGGGTATCAGGTCTGGGTCGCGGGGAACGTATTTTAAGGCTGTAAATTTTTTTACCGGAATCTGCGGTAGATTCCGATTTCATCGATAGCACATCTGCCGATGTGACTGCATACATACTCAGGAAGGAAAATAATGAAAGTTTATTACGATAAAGATGCGGATCTGTCCCTCATCAAAAACAAAAAAGTTGCGATTATCGGCTATGGTTCACAGGGACACGCACACGCCAACAATCTGAATGATTCAGGCGTTGAGGTTGTAATTGGCCTGCGTAAAGATGGAGCTTCCTGGGATAAAGCAAAAAATGCCGGTTTAACAGTGAAAGAAGTAAGTGATGCGGTTAAAGGCGCTGATGTTGTGATGCTGCTGTTGCCAGATGAGCAAATGGCATCGATCTATCAGACTGAAGTTGAGCCGGCACTGAAAAAGAATGCCACGTTGGCTTTCGCACACGGCTTTAATATCCACTACGGACAGATTGTCCCCCGTGAAGATCTGGATATCATTATGATTGCCCCCAAGGGGCCAGGTCATCTGGTGCGGTCTACCTATACCCAGGGAGGAGGCGTCCCGTCTTTAATTGCTGTTCATCAGGATAAATCCGGTCGGGCACGTGATCTGGCGCTTTCTTATGCTGCCGCGAATGGTGGTACCCGTGGCGGGGTTATTGAGACTACATTCAAGGAAGAAACAGAAACGGACTTGTTCGGTGAGCAGGTGGTGCTGTGTGGCGGATTGACATCACTCATCCAGGCCGGGTTTGAAACGCTGGTGGAAGCTGGTTATGCACCGGAAATGGCTTATTTTGAATGTTTGCACGAAGTCAAACTGATCGTGGATCTGATTTATGAAGGAGGTATTGCCAACATGCGTTATTCCGTATCCAATAACGCGGAATACGGTGATGTATCCAGGGGGCCTCGTATCATTACTGAAGCAACCCGTAATGAAATGCGTAAAATTTTACGTGAAATCCAAACAGGTGAATATGCGCGTGAATTTATTCTGGAACACCGTGCCGGCGCACCAGTACTTAAATCAAGCCGTCGTCTTGCCTCTGAGCACCCGATTGAAACGGTTGGTTCCAAATTGCGCAACATGATGCCGTGGATCAGCAAAAACAAACTGGTTGATCAGGCAAAGAACTGAATATATGCCGACTTCCTACTATCCACACCCAATTATTGCGCGCGAAGGCTGGCCTTTTATTGCAGGAGCGTTTGCGCTTGCACTACTGGTACATCTTTTTGCAGGTTGGTTATGGGCATTACCTGTATGGTTAATCGCCCTGTTTGTTTTACAATTTTTCCGGGATCCTCCGCGAGTTATCCCCGTTCTTGCCGGAGCGGTACTGGCCCCGGCAGATGGGCGTATTGTTGCGGTAGATAAAGTTCAGGACCCTTTCCTCGCGCGTGAAGCGCTGAAAGTCAGTGTTTTCATGAATGTTTTCAACGTTCACTCGAATCGCAGTCCGGTAGATGGCGAGATACGTGATCGGCAATATTTTCCGGGAAATTTTCTGAATGCAAGCTTGCCCAAAGCTTCTTTGGAGAATGAGCGTAATGCCTTGTGGATTAAAACCGAAGATGGGCGTGATGTAACCTGTGTACAGATAGCCGGACTGATTGCAAAACGAATTGTTTGCCATGTAAAGCCGGGAGAAAATCTTGCACGCGGGCAGCGTTTTGGTTTTATCCGTTTTGGTTCGCGTGTGGATGTTTATCTTCCATTGGGAACGAAAGTCAATGTTGGTATCGGTGACAAAGTGCGTGCTACCGAGACAATACTGGCTGAGTTTCGCTGATTACTTCTGACGGCTATCCATTCATTTATGCAGGAATCTGATTCAGAACAACTGCCTGTTACAAATGTTCGCTGGAGAAGGCGCGGTATCTATCTGTTACCGAATCTCTTTACGACTGCAGCGTTATTTGCCGGATTTTATGCGATAGTGCAGTCAATGAACGGTCATTACGAATATTCTGCAATTGCGATATTCGTCGCGATGGTATTTGATGGGCTGGATGGCCGGGTGGCACGTCTGACGCATACACAAAGTGAATTTGGCGCGGAGTACGACAGCTTGTCCGATATGGTTTCATTCGGCGCTGCCCCTGCGTTGATCATGTATGAATGGGCGTTGAAGGATATGGGCAAGCTGGGCTGGATTGCTGCTTTTATTTACTGTGCCTGTGCCGCATTACGTCTTGCTCGCTTTAATGTATCAATTGAAGTGGTTGACAAGAAGTTTTTTCAAGGACTACCCAGCCCGGCTGCTGCCGCATTGATTGCCGGAACGATGTGGGTGGCACTTGGCTTTCATGTTGCAGCCGATGATATCAAATGGCTAGCATGGACTATGACCTTGTTTGCAGGGTTAACCATGGTAACCAATATCCCGTATTACAGCGGCAAGGAAATTAATCTGCAAAAAAAAGTCTCGTTCTTTGTAATATTGCTGCTGCTTCTGTTTTTCTTCGTTTTAATTCCGAGCCATCCGCCACTTGTCTTGTTCGGGCTGTTTTTAACGTATGCCCTGTCCGGCTATGTCATGAAGATCTGGCGGCTATGCAAAAACAGGAAACGCGGCGAATTACGTAAGGATATTTAAGCAACTATTCTTGTCTGGAATCCAGTCTTGACTTTTTGACTCTCCTCTGCATCGTAGAACCACTGGTTCAGATAGGCTGTGCCAGATGTAAGTGTGATCACGAACACACGCACTATAATGGAATGAAGCTATTCGAGAACAAGCCAACTATGAGTGCCAGCAGAACGGTAGCTGCGCCACTATCTAGCAGAAACGAAGAGCGAATTACATTCTATCCGGCAGTAACGACGGATTTGAACATCTCAATCAGGTATGTGAGGAAGTCAGATATAAACTTCTAGCTAATGCGTTTAACATGCGCGCCGACTTGCGCCAGTTTTTGTTCGATTTGTTCGTAGCCGCGATCCAGGTGATAGATCCGTTCAACAATGGTTTCACCTTGCGCAACCAGCCCGGCGATAATCAGACAGGCGGATGCGCGCAGGTCGGTTGCCATGACACTGGCTCCATCGAGTTGAGGAATGCCGTGCACGATCGCGGTATTTCCTTCAACCTGAATATCCGCATTCAGGCGCTTGAGTTCCTGGACATGCATAAAACGATTTTCGAAAATTGTTTCTGTCATGACAGCGGTGCCGTTAGCGACGCTGTTCAGTGCCATGAACTGTGCCTGCATATCAGTGGGGAAGGCCGGGTAGGGGGCAGTTCGCAGGTTGACTGATTGTGGCTGCTGCTGCATGCGCAGACGAATCCAGTCTGTGCCTGTATCAATTTCTGCTCCGGCTTCAACAAGTTTTCCGAGGACCACATCAAGCGTATCTGCGCGTGTTTGAGTCAGGGTGATTTCCCCCCCGCAGGCAGCAGCGGCTGTCAGAAAAGTGCCAGTTTCAATACGGTCTGGCATGACGGTGTGCACGCCACCGTGCAAGCGGTTTACTCCCTCAATGACGATGACATCACTGCCGGCACCTTCTATTTTTGCCCCCATATTGATGAGGCATTCTGCCAGATCAACCACTTCCGGTTCGCGTGCAGCATTTTCCAGAATGGTTGTGCCGGAAGCAAGAGTGGCCGCCATCATCAGATTTTCGGTGCCGGTAACCGTGACAAGATCCATGACGATACGCGCGCCTGAGAGATGGCTGGCCTGAGCACGAATATAGCCTTGCTCGATACTGATCTCTGCTCCCATGGCCTGCAGGCCCTTGATATGCTGATCGACCGGACGCATACCGATTGCGCAGCCACCCGGCAGGGAGATATGCGCCTGTCCGGTTCGTGCCAGCAAGGGGCCCAGCACCAGGATAGCGGCACGCATGGTTTTAACCATGTCATAGGAAGCCGTCGGATTGGTAATGACGGCAGCAGATAGTTCTGTCGTGCCGGTGTCATTTGTTAGAATGCGTACACCAATTTGTTCGAGCAATGCCAGCATGGTGGCAACATCCCTGAGACGAGGGATATTCTGTAGAGTAAAGGTATCAGCTGTCAGCAGAGATGCGCACAATACAGGTAAAGCTGCATTTTTGGCGCCGGAAATACTGATTTCACCCTGGAGC
>JACTML010000206.1 GCA_014584635.1 Nitrosomonas eutropha
AACCTGCAAGCTGTCCAGACAGCTCAGCAAAGGGCGCGTTAATGCTCCCAGCCCCGGCCCGATTTCAATCATACGATCACCAGGCACGGGCCGGATCATATGAATGATTTCAGCAATAATGTGGGGATTGATCAAAAAATGCTGACCAAAACGTTTGCGGGGAAAGTGCCGCATATTAATTTGCAGCCGGCTGATTTATTCGCGATGGATTACTGCGGGTGTTGTTAACAAGCATGCATGCCGCTTCAATTGCCGTCAACATACTGCCTGCATCAGCTTGCCCGGTACCCGTCAGCTCCAGTGCTGTGCCATGATCCACTGAGGTGCGGATAATCGGCAATCCCAATGTAATGTTGACTCCATGGCCAAAACTGGCATGTTTCAGTACCGGCAACCCCTGATCGTGATACATGGCAAAGATACAATCATATTCCTTGAGTCTGGAAAGGTTGAACAATGTATCAGCCGGTAACGGACCGAGCAGATCCATTCCTTCGTGACGCAACTTTTCCAGAACGGGAATGATAACGTCAATTTCTTCCCGGCCAAGGTGGCCGGATTCCCCTGCGTGAGGATTTAATCCTGCCACGGCAATACGTGGATTGGCGATTAAAAAACGGGTGACCAGATCATGGTGAATAATACGCAGCTTTTGTTCCAGTCGTTCAGGCGTAATCGCTGCCGGAACATCTTTCAGAGGCAAATGCGTGGTGGCAAGCGTAACGCGCATTCCCCCTCCTGCCAGCATCATGACTGCATGACTGTTTGTCAGCGCTGACAGATATTCGGTATGTCCGGAAAAGGGAATGCCTGATTCGTTGATAATGCCTTTATGGACAGGGGCCGTAACCATGGCATCTGCCTTACGGGTACTGCAGGCTTCCACTGCCAGTCGCAGAGTTGTCAGCACGTAGCTTGCGTTATCAGCATCCAGCTGCCCGGCGACTACCGGTTTGGCAACAGGAACATGCATAACATACAAGTGACCTGTCCGATGAGGTTGCATGTTATCCGGATCAGATTCAGACAATTGCAAAGGTAACCCCAGTTTTTTTGCACGCTGTTCCAGCACATTGCGATCTGCAATAACAGTCAGCTGACAAGGCAGATCCTGTTGTTGCGCAATCTGTACGCACAAATCCGGGCCAATACCGGCGGGTTCACCTGCAGTTATAACCAGTCTGGGAATAGTGGTCATGGCAGGAGGCCATACGCATTAATTATTGTCAATCTTGTACTCCACATAAGCCTGATCCCTGAGTTGTTGCAACCATTCCTGTGTAACAGCATCTGCCTTGCGGGCATGAATGGTTTTACGTGCCGCTTCACGCTGCTTTTGTTCGCTAATATCTTGTGAGCGCCGCTCAATCACCTTGATCAGGTGCCAGCCAAAAGATGTACGCACCGGCTGGCTGATTTGTCCGGGCAGCAGCGCATTCATGGCCTGTTCAAATTCCGGCACGGTATCTCCCGGAGAAACCCAGCCAAGATCTCCTCCAGCAGATGCGCTGGCGTCCTCTGAGTACGCCTTGGCCATTTCCATGAAATCTGCTCCGTTATGAATACGCTCCATGATCTGGTTAATCAGTTGATGTGCATCCTCTTCGGAAATTATTTCACTTACCTTGATTAAAATATGCTGTGCGTGTGTCTGCTCGATAATAGTGGCTGATTTTTCCAGCTTGCGGCGTTCCAGCAACCGGATAATGTGAAACCCTATCGGGCTGCGTACTACAGGTGTAATCTCCCCAGGCTGCATTTTCAGCAGTAACTCAGCAAAGGGCGAACCGATCTGGCCCAGTGGGCGCCAGCCCAGTTCCCCTCCCTGCATGGCATCCGCTGCATCAGAGTATTCAGCGGATACCTGTGCGAAACTGGCACCCTGCCGGAGTGCGTCGTAAGCCATTTCAGCCCGTTTGTGACGTTCTTCAACCTGTGCTTCATCCATTTGTTCTGAAGTATGCACCAGAATATGCGCAATCCGATATTCCTCATTGGCAGAAGGTGAATTTGCCTGGTCTTCCAGAAAATTATCGATCTCGCTTTCAGTGACATTGACCCGTTCACTTATTGCCTGTTCTTTCAGTCGCGTCATCAGGATTTCATCGCGGATTTCTTCCCGAAACGCATTGACATTGGTGCCCTCCTGTAAAAGCACCTGACGGAATTCATCCATCGTCAGATGATTATCCTGTGCAATGCGGCGTAAAGTCTGTTCCAGATCGTTATCACTGACAGTCAGCCCGATCTCTTTGGCGCGCTGCAGCTGTATGCGTTTGATAATCTGATGCTCCAGCAGTTGTTTTTCCAGGACATCCATTCGTGGCAGTTGCGTATCCTGTTTCTGCAACTGCTGGATCGTATTCTGTAACAGTTCATTGATTTCCTGTTGAGTAATCACATCCTCATTCACAATGGCCAGGATGCGATCAATTGGCTTAATCTCATTTCCGGAATAAGAATTCTGAGCAGCGGCATTTATTGCCCACAGAGCAATAAAAACTCCAGCTGCTACCAGTTTTCCCAATCCTGATCGACAGGAAGGATGCAAGCAGGTCATTACAAATCTGTCCTCATATAGCCTGGAATACTTTGTTGCAGTACACGTATCGGATTGGTACCGATTCTCATTAAATCGTTCAATTCCAGTTGAATAAAAATATTGGTTGAAGAGCTTGATGTTGCTGTTGTAAAACGGCTGGCAACCAGACGTAATGACCAGCAACAGGCGTTATATTCGAGTCCGAGCAATCCTGCCAGCAATTTTTCATCTCGCATGGAATAATTCATGGCGGCAAACCCCTGCCATCTCTTTGCAATGGGCCATTGTGTGGACAAATCGACTTGTTCCAAAATATCCTTGGTAAAGCGATAACCAGCATTGAAAACCTTTCCCGGGGCTGGATTGTAGCTGATACCTGTGCGAATTTTTTCTATCAGCAGATTGTTCTGGTTAAGCTGTATTCCTGCATCCGTTTTGATGTGCTGCGTAAGGCTGCCGGAAAGCTCGGCAATAAAATCGGAACCGGCCTTTGTAACCTGGGGAGAAGTTAATACTACCCGGCGATCGCTGAAACGAATTCTTTGTCCTGCGGAAAACCGTAAACGTTCATTACCCGTTGCCGAGTGAATCAGCCGCGAAGATACCGCCAATGTAATTTCATTGGCATCGTTGATACGATCCTCCCCACTGAACCGTCTTTCCATGAATAATTGGGCATAGCTGAAATCCATCTCGGCCGAATCAAAATTAGGGAGCAGCTGCTGATCCCGGTAGGGAATATATGCGTAGAAAACGCGTGGCTCCAGCGTCTGGATATAACTGTCTCCGCTCAATCTGGTATCCCGTTCCAGCACTACCCCGCTATCCAGACTGAATATAGGAACGGATCGGTCAAGATGCCTGTCAGTCACGCCAGGCAAAATCGGCACATTCAGATCGTATTTTGTGTAATGCAATCCCATGCGCGGGCGAATGAAGCCAAAGGAATTTTCCAGTGGCAGCGTAACACTGGGGAATGCTGTAAAGCGCAGGCCATGTGGCAGTGTCGGGTGCGAAAAATGGGTAAAACTGCTGGCAAGGTCGAAATCCAGTCCGTAAACATTGCTTTTCACTGCATTCAACGCAAATCGCGGCAGGATTTTGAACGGTGAAATAATAGGTGCTCTGGGATCCTGTACCGTCTGAAATTGCTGCAACAACGTGCTGAATGTAAGCATGCCGTTGCGTCCCAGGTCGCTGAAATAACTTGCCGTTGCCTGTTGCAACAGGTTGACCTGCGAGGTAAACAGAATATTGTTACCCAGATCCCGGAAATAATTATGATCAGATACCCGGTTGTAGTTCAGTGCCCCGAACCACCCGGATCCAAAAAATTGGGCGTGATTGAACTGTACGCCATAGCGCGTTGTATCCGTAACCAGATCGTTGGGCAGCCAATCAAACTGCAAGCGCCCGCCCACTCCCTTGCCGATATAGCGGAATTCGTTGTCTACCATCAAACCACGTCGGCTCATCAATCGCGGTGTAATCGTAGCGTCATAATTGGGTGCAATATTCCAGTAAAAAGGTGCTGATACTTCAACCCCGCTTCTGCTGGTATTTCCCATAACAGGGGACAAAAATCCGGTTTTCCGTTCCTTGCTGAAAGAGAAATTCATCCACGGCAAATAAAGAATGGGCACATCTTTGAATCGGATGGAAGCATGGCGCGCCGTGCCCACTTTTTTTTCATTATCTATTTCCAGATCATCCGCCAGAACATACCAGTCATGGTTATCTTCCGGGCAGGTGGTATAGCGTGCCTTTTTGATTCTGTATTTGTTTTCCCCTTCCAGCAGCAACAGGCTGCCACTGCCTCGACCGCTGCTATCCTTCAGCGCATAACGAGGATCACGCAACTCACCAATATCCGTTTGCATGTTCATTTGCAGAAAGGTGCCCCACAACGTATCGTCAGGGCGTTCAAGCTGCGCATTGCCCTCAACTTCCACATCTTCGGTATCTTGATAGTATTTAACGCGATCCGCAAATAATGTCTGATCACCCCGTTGTATCCGCACACTACCGGTCGCTTCAATTTCCTGCTGATAATGTCCGTCGATTCGGTCCGCTTCAATATGTACCGGCTGAGACTCATCCGAGCCAAATAATTGTTCTGCATTCACAGACCGTGGCGGCAGTAATAACAGACAGACAGACAGTATTAGATATAATTTAAATGGAAGACTCATGCAGGACCAGGATTTAAGTGGATTTTCCGGGTGTCTTTTCGGAACTCGTTCAAGGTTTCAGTCAAGAATGCGACATTGAGCAGGTTCTGACAAAAGCGCCATTATCCAATAATTATTCCAGAAGAATAAGCGGAACAAAGGCCTGGTTGCTGGTGATTTTGGATATATTCAAATAAAAACACAGTTACACTTCAAGCTTGGAAAAGCGTCAAACAAGGACATTTCCATATATTTTGATTAATTCTCGCATAACCCGATTGTTTCAATGTCCGATTTGATGTCTCAACTGAGCGC
>JACTML010000051.1 GCA_014584635.1 Nitrosomonas eutropha
TACCGCTACCCGTAATTCCCTGTTGTACGCTTTGGGTGGTTTACTGGTCGGCCTGCTTCTGTATGTAATCTTTGTTGCCGGACGTAACCATATCAAACAATGTGCCATGGCAGTACTGACAAGAATCAAGGGCAAAAAAGGGGAGGAAGCATAATGAATACGAAATTCAAAATCATCTTTGTGCTGGCTGCCTCTCTGCCGCTCTGTCTGGATGCTGCAGCACAGCAACAAACTTCTTCCGATGAGCACGCTCAACATGATCAACATGCCCAGCATGAACATGATCACAGCGGACATGACATGAGCACCGGCAGTGAAGCCATGGCCGGACATGAGCATGGACACGAACACGAACATGAGCACGCTCACGAAGAACACGGTACTGATGCTCAAGCACATGAGGAAGAGCAGGTTCACGATCATGTTCATGAAGGACACAGTATCGATGCGGAATCGCACCAGCATGCATCCGAGCATACCGGGCATATGGGCGGCGACGCTGATGATCACGGCGATATGCATCATCATCACCACATGGAAGATGGCCATATCATGGATCACGAGGGCACCATGATCATGGGGCAAAACCTCGACAAACTGCCCAGCGGCTGCAAGGCGGTTTCCGAGGAAGTGGAAATTACCGTTCGCGCAGGCAGAAAATACGCGGAAAGATTTCCCGGAACGGTTTTTGCCTTTGATCAGCATTAAGCCCTGTTCAAAGGTGACTTTCCATTTTTCCAATGAAGATAACGTTCGCCATCAATTCATGATGCACGGCCTGCCTAAGTATATTTACCAGTATGGCATGTTCCACCTGGAAGTGACGGGCCCCAAAACTGTCTCCGGCACGATTATTGTACCGGGCGGAGATGACACCTTGCTGGTGCACTGTGACATCGCACAGCATATGGAAAAAGGCATGAAAGCCCAGCTTGTTATTGGCAACGGAAAGCAGGATATTCCCAGCATTCCCGGTTTGACGCCTTACAACATCAACGACGTTTATGAAGAAGAGGATCTGCCTAAGGTAACAACAACCGAGAACAAGGAAGATAAAAGCAAGGTGGTCAGGGAAATTACCAAATCCCTTACCAGCAGTGATACGCAAAACTTTGTTACTCTTCTGGGTGGAGCGCTTCTGGGATTGCTCCTTGCCCCACTCTTCAGGAAAATTATTCCAGGCAGAAAAACTGCCGAGAAAAATGAAGAGCAAAGCTAACCAAATGATTTGCTGAAATTACTCAACCCCTTGTAACTCACGCAAGGGGTTTTTTTATTGACTGCATTTAAACAAACCCTTCCGGATTTTGCTGTTGCCAGCGCCAGTGGTCACGGCACATCGCTGCCAGGTCACGCTGTGCTTTCCAGCCTAGTATTTTTTCAGCCAGAACCGGATCCGCGTAGCAGGTAGCCACGTCACCTGGTCGTCTGGCGGCCAACTGATAAGCCACTTGCCTTTGGCTGGCTTGCTCAAAAGCCTTCACCACATCCAGCACGCTGTAACCTGTCCCCGTTCCTAGATTCACCGCAATACACTGTGATCCAGAAGCCAAATAATCCAGCGCGCTGAGATGCCCTAACGCCAGATCAACCACGTGGATATAATCCCGTACGCCGGTGCCATCGTGTGTCAGGTAGTCACTGCCCCACACATTCAGATAGGCGCGTCGCCCCACCGCTACTTGCGCCACATACGGCATCAGATTATTGGGAATTCCTTGCGGATCTTCGCCGATCAACCCGCTGCCATGCGCTCCGACCGGATTAAAATAGCGCAGGATAGCAATACGAAATTGCGGCTTGGCCTGATACAGATCACGCAGCATGTCTTCAATCATCAGCTTGCTGCGACCATAAGGATTAGTGGCGGACAGCGGATGATCTTCCGTCAGAGGTAAACGTTGCGGTTCGCCATACACTGTTGCGGACGAGCTAAACACCAGTGTATCTACACCGCAGTTTTGCATGGCAGCCAGCAGACGCAGGGTACCAACTACGTTATTGTCATAATATTCCAGTGGTCTGGCGACAGATTCCCCTACTGCCTTGAGTCCGGCAAAATGTATAACTGCCTCACAGCCATGCTCTTTCAGCGCGGTTTCAAGTGCTGCCTGATTGAGGATATCTTCCCTGACGACAGCCAGCTTTTTACCGGTAATCTTTTCCACCCGGCGCAGTGCTTCCGGATGGCTGTTGCAGAAATTATCAAACACAACCACGTCATGCCCGGCAGCCAACAATTCCACACAGGTATGCGAACCTATATACCCCGCTCCACCCGTTACAAATACTTTCATACGGATACCTTAAGAATAAAAACGTGCGATTTATACGGATAACATTAATCCATAAAATACGGGCTGTTATACTACAAGCCAATACATAGCGCACAGAAACAAATAAATTGTTGCGTCACCAATAACGACTCATTCTCACCGTCACAACATATAACATGAAAAACATTGGTTTTATTGGCTTGGGCATCATGGGAAAGCCCATGGCAGGCCATCTTATCCAAGGTGGTTATCCTGTCTATCTGTATTCTCGCAGTGGTGTCCCTGATGAATTGACCACCTTAGGCGGAGTGGTGTGTGCTACCCCCACAGCGGTTGCTGAACAGGCAGACATTATTATCTTGATGCTGCCGGATACACCGGATGTTGAAAAAGTGCTGTTTGCTGACAACGGGGTGGTACAAGATCTTGCTACCGCCCCAGCCCGGCCGCGGATCATCATCGATATGAGTACCATTTCACCGATTAAAACCCGGGATTTCGTCAAACAAATAAACCAGTTGGGGCATGATTACGCTGATGCACCAGTATCAGGCGGCGATATTGGTGCACAAAACGCTACTTTAACTATTATGGTGGGCGCCACCGAACCGGTTTTTGCCACTATTCAGCCTATTCTGTCGCTCATGGGAAAAACCATCACTCATATCGGCGAGCCAGGTACCGGCCAGACTTGCAAGGCAGCCAACCAGATTATCGCTGCCTTGACATTGGAAGCAGTAGCCGAAGCACTGGTGTTTGTCTCCAAAGCGGGCGCCGATCCAAACAAGGTCAGGCAAGCTTTACTAGGCGGATTCGCCGCTTCGCGCATTCTGGAAGTACATGGCAAACGCATGATCGACCATGCTTTCACACCTGGTTTTCGCATTGATCTGCACATGAAGGATTTAGGGATCGCACTGGATTGCGCGACAGAATTGGGGGTGAGTTTGCCGGGCACGGCATTGACACAATCGCTCTACAACGCCTGTATTGCACAAGCAGACAGCCAGCTGGACAGCTCGGCCATCGTGCGTGTTCTTGAAAAACTGGCCAACCATACCGTTCGCTCTGACGTGACTCCCACTTATGAAGCGTAAACAGCTGATCAGCGCTTTTTTACAATTTTTGCCTGAAGAGGCGGTGCTACACGAAGCGGAAGAACTGCGGCCATACGAATGTGATGCACTCTCAGCCTACCGGCAACTGCCGATGCTGGTTGTATTACCGCGCACTGAAGCAGAAATCATCAGGATCCTGCAAATTTGTCATACTGAGCAAGTGCCTGTTGTCGCGCGCGGTTCCGGCACCGGTCTTTCGGGTGGCGCGCAACCGCATGCGGAGGGGGTGTTATTATCATTAGCCAAACTCAACCGTATTCTGGAAATCGATCCTCTTGCCTGCACAGCACGCGTTCAGCCGGGCGTGCGCAACTTGGCGATCAGTGAAGCAGCTGCGCCCTACGGTATGTATTACGCCCCCGATCCTTCCTCTCAAATTGCCTGCAGTATTGGCGGCAATGTGGCAGAAAATTCTGGTGGCGTGCATTGCCTGAAATATGGCCTTACCGTGCACAATATTTTGCGTCTGCGCGTACTGACAATCGCAGGCGAAGTGCTGGAAATTGGTTTGGAAGCGCTTGACAGTCCCGGTTTTGATTTGCTGGCATTGATGACCGGCAGTGAGGGCATGCTTGGTATTGTCACTGAAATCACGGTTAAATTGCTCCCCAAACCGGAAACAGTACAGTTGGTTATGGCTGTATTCAATGACATCAGCCTGGCTGGTGAAGCGGTAGCCAACGTTATTCGGGCGGGAATTATTCCTGCCGGCATGGAAATGATGGATAAACTGACTATCCACGCGGTCGAGGATTTTGTCCACGCCGGCTATGATCTGGAAGGCGCCGCCATTCTCCTGTGTGAATCCGACGGCATGGCGGAAGAAGTCACCAGCGAAATCGAACAGATTCAAACCATTTTACAGGCCAGCGGCGCTATTCGCATTCGCGTGGCACGTGACGAAGCCGAACGGCAGCTTTTCTGGGCCGGGCGCAAAGCCGCCTTTCCAGCGGCCGGCCGAGTTTCGCCGGATTACTATTGCATGGATGGCACCATCCCGCGTAAACACCTGGCGCGCGTGCTGGAACAAATTGAACAGCTCTCGACAGAATACAACCTGCGTTGCATGAATGTATTTCATGCAGGGGATGGCAACCTGCATCCATTGATTCTGTACGACGCCAACCAACCCGGAGAGCTGGCAAAAGCAGAAGCATTTGGCGCACGCATCCTGGAAATCTGCATTGAATTCGGTGGATCAGTAACTGGTGAACACGGGGTAGGCATCGAAAAACTCAATCAGATGTGTCTGCAATTCAGCGATGCCGAACGCGATGTATTTCACGCAATTAAAGCAGCCTTTGATCCGCAAGTGTTGCTCAACCCTGGCAAGGCGATTCCTGAGTTGCATCGCTGCGCTGAATTGGGTGCCATGCATGTTCACCGAGGTGCTGAAAAATTTCCGGACATACCAAGGTTCTGATTCATGCAAGCACAGGCCACACCTGATTATTTACTGCAAGCCATTACCCAGGCCATTGAAGCTAAACAGCCGTTGTGTATTCGCGGTGGCGGCAGCAAGGATTTTTACGGTAACTCGCAAGCACTGCAGCACACCGCGCTGAATACCGCCCGCTGGCAAGGTATTGTTGATTATGAACCAAGCGAACTGGTCGTAACTGCCCGCGCCGGCACGCCTTTGGCTGATCTGGAAAAACTGCTGCACGAACATGGCCAGATGCTTGCTTTTGAACCACCTTATTTCAATACAGCTGCCACGCTAGGCGGTTGCGCTGCTGCCGGGTTATCCGGCCCTAGGCGGGCCTATACCGGCGCTGTGCGCGATTATGTTCTGGGTATGAAACTGCTGGATGGCCAGGGCAGAACGTTATCTTTCGGCGGACAAGTCATGAAAAATGTCGCCGGCTACGATGTCTCACGCCTCATGGTGGGTGCAATGGGCACACTGAGCCTGTTACTGGAAGTGTCGCTCAAGGTATTGCCCCGACCCGCGACCGAACGCACGCTATGCATCCCAACCAATCAACCAGATGCCATCCACTTCATGCGCCGCTGTTCTGCAGAACCGCTACCCGTCTCCGCCACCTGTTTTCTTGATGATCAGCTTTATATTCGTTTGTCCGGGCCCGAATCTGCAGTACGCACCGCTCATGGCAGACTGGGCGGCGATATTATTGCTG
>JACTML010000178.1 GCA_014584635.1 Nitrosomonas eutropha
AATACTGATGCGGGTTTGGAGCGTTGTCAATATTCTTTGCGAAAAATGTGGATATTTTTGTGCTTGTCAAGGAAAATGTTTATGACAAATAAAAAAATCAGGATTTTTATATTTTTCAAAGTAACAGTCAGATATGGATTTCCGCGCTATCTCTGGCTTTAAAGTGAACGAGGTTCTGTTTTGTGGTTAATCAGACTGACATGGACGGCTTTGCGGCACTGATTCATCAGGTACGTCACTGTACTTTATGCGCCGGACAGTTGCCACTGGAACCAAGGCCGGTATTCCAGTTGCACGAATCGGCCCGTATCCTGATAGCCAGTCAGGCACCGGGCAGACGTGTACATGAAACGGGTATACCCTTTGATGATCCCAGCGGCAATCGGTTGCGCGAGTGGCTGAACCTGTCGCATGAAGTTTTTTATGATCCGCATCAGATAGCCATCCTGCCTATGGGCTTGTGTTTTCCGGGAACAGGCAAATCCGGTGATTTGCCTCCTCGGCCTGAGTGCGCATCCACATGGCGATCAGCACTGCTGGCGCATCTGAAAAACATCAGGCTTACTCTGCTGATAGGCCAGTACGCCCAAACCTATTATTTTACCCGGCAGTATGGAAAATCAGTGACAACGCTGACCGAAAATGTTCGTTCCTGGCAAAAATTCTGGCCTGATATTGTGCCGCTTCCCCACCCCAGCCCACGTAATAATCTCTGGTTGAAACGTAATCCATGGTTTATGGAGGAAGTTATTCCCCTGCTGCGGGAGCGGATTGCTGTAATGCTTGCATCGAACAATTAGGTTCCTAACGCAGTTCCCGGTAGATTTTTTCTGCCAGTGCCCGGCTGATTCCGTCGGTTTGCTGCAATTCTTCAATGCTGGCATTTTTTACCCCCTTGAGTCCGCCAAAGCGGGTGAGCAGATTTTGACGGCGTCTGCTGCCAACGCCTGCGATCTGTTCAAGCGAGGAAGTTCTGCGAGTTTTGGCGCGCTTTGCCCGATGCCCCTGAATGGCAAAACGATGTGCTTCATCGCGAATCTGCTGAATGAGGTGCAAGGCAGGATGGTCGTCCGGCAAGTGCAGTATTTCTTCCTGCCAGGGGAGAATCAGTTGTTCCAGTCCCGGTTTGCGTGTCTCGCCTTTTGCCACACCCACCAGCGGAATGTCATTGAGCCCCAGCTCAATCATCACTTCATTGGCAACGTTGATTTGTCCCTTGCCGCCGTCGATCAGAATCAGATCAGGCAGTTTTCCTTCTTCCATGGCAATTTTCGCGTAGCGCCGCTGCAATACGTCACGCATGGCGGCATAATCATCTCCCGGAGTAATGCCGGTGATGTTATAGCGGCGATATTCTCCGTTGCGCATGGCAAAGCGATCGTATACCACACAGGAAGCAATGGTTGCCTCGCCCATGGTGTGACTGATATCAAAGCATTCGATGCGTGACAGCGTGGGCAGATTGAGCACTTCCTGCAGCGCGTGCAGCCTGTCTTCCTGACTGGCCTGTTGAATCTGCTTTTGTTGTAGAGCCAGTTGTGCATTTTCGGCGGCCATATCCAGCCATTTGCGGCGCTCCCCAATCGGGTTAATCGACAGGGTAACCTTGTGTCCGGCCTGCGCGGTCAGCAATTTTTGCAATAATGCTATCCGGATTTTCTGGCTGAGAATAATCAGTGGTGGAACACTGCGATTCAGGTAATGCTGGCTGACAAAGGCTTCCAGAACGGTACTGACGGTGTCCTGGTGTACGTTCTGCGGAAAAAAGGTTTTATCGCCCAGATGTCGCCCGCTGCGGATCATAACCAGATTGATGGCAACGGCATGTTCGTCTTCTCCAGTGACGCAGGCAATGACATCTGCATCCAGTGCCCTGCCGCTGTCAACAAACTGTTTTTCCTGGATTTTGCGCAAAGCCTGCATCTGATCGCGGAACACCGCAGCTTGTTCATATGCCTGCTGGTCAGATGCAGTGAGCATTTTTCGCTCAATCATTTTCAGCACTTCATCCTGCTTGCCTTGCAGAAACAGGATCGCGCTGCTGACATCAGCCTGATAGGCTTCCGGTGAAATGAGTCCCACACATGGCGCGCTGCAGCGTTTGATCTGGTACAGCAGGCAGGGCCGGGTCCGGTTATTGAATACTGAATTTTCACAAGTGCGCAGCTGAAAAACCTTTTGCAACAGCTGAATACTGGATTTAACCACACCTGCATTGGGAAACGGACCGAAGTACTGATGACGGTTATCCAGTGCGCCGCGATAAAACGCGATTCTGGGGAAAGCATGATTGGTCAGCAGTAGGTAAGGGTAGGATTTATCATCCCGAAATAGAATGTTATAGCGCGGAGCGAGGCTTTTGATCAGGTTGTTTTCCAGCAGCAGCGCTTCTGCTTCAGAACGTGTGACGGTGGTTTCAATTCCGGCAATCTGCGATACCATGAGCCGGATACGCGGCGACAAACCGGATTTCTGAAAATAGGACGATACCCTTTTTCGCAGATCAATCGCCTTACCTACATAGATGACATCACCCGTTGCATTCAGCATGCGGTATACCCCGGGCTGTGAAGGCAGCGTGAGGACGAATGCTTTTCCGTCAAAAGGAGTATCTGCGGGCAAGGTACGCTACCTCATTATTTATTGTCGCCCAGTAGTTTGCCGCCAATTGCCCAGTCTTCATGCGGCATTTCGTCAAAAGCGATATAAACGTAGGATTTGGGTTTATGTGCAATCCGCTCCAGTGTATCGGTGATTTCAGTGGCAATCTGCTGCTTCTGTTCATTGGTCAATGTCCCAGCCAGTCGGATATTTACATAAGGCATCTTTGTTCTCCTGTTGTTAATCAAGTTGCAGTTATATCCCGACAAATTCTGTCAAAGATCTGTTCAAACATGGATTCAGTCAAGCGCTTGGTCTGGGTATTGTAGCGACTGCAATGGTAGCTGTCATAAAGCTGTAACCCTGCTGTAACCGCATGAACGGCACCATGGCTGAACGGATAATCTGCCTTGCGCAATTGCAGGGCCGTCAGCGTAGCCTGGTGGGCGATTGTTCCTAATACCAGTAACGCTTGTCCGCCATTTTTCGAAAAATCATTCAGCTCGGATGCCAGAAAGCGGTTGCACTGGCGTATTTCTGCCGGCAGTGGTTTATTGGCTGGTGGTAAGCATTTGACAGCATTCGTAATGCGGCAGTTGATCAGACGTAATTTATCTTGCGCAGAAGTCGATTCGGCGTGGGTGGCCAATCCGAATTTATACAATGTCTGATAGAGTAGTATGCCAGCGTAATCACCTGTGAACGGGCGTCCAGTGCGGTTGGCGCCATGCATTCCGGGTGCCAGTCCGATAATTAACAGTTTTGCATGAGGATCGCCAAATGGCGCAACCGGGCGAGCGTGATAATCAGGATGGCTGGTTTTAACCTGGTCCAGATGTTGTGCCAGTCGCGGGCAATCGCGACAATCTGGCTGAAAAGGGCTTGATGCAGACATGCTGTCCTCTTGTTGTAAAATAAGCGGCACTTATCGCTACCTGTTATCCATGAACTTTCCATTCACTATCAAAAACCATATTGGCGCTTCAGACGAACAAAGCAGGTATGGGTGGCGCGTGTTCAAATGCGGCATTTTTTCGGGCAGATACGGTTGGGGTTTCCTGGTGCTGTTGTTTGGTTTGTTGTATTTGTCCTGTTGTGGAATTGCCTGGGCTGCTTCCACTGCTGATAAAGAAGAGGTAAAGGAAAAAAAACTAGATCCTGTTAAGGTAATAATTGTTGCTCCAGATAAAGTCAAGGCACTACTGGAAAAATATATTACACCCCCGGGCAAGCCGTTTGCATCCGCGATCAGAGAAGCTGCTTATGCGCGCAAGATCAAGCAGGAATTTGCTGAATTGCTGGCAACCGAAGGATACTTCACGCCTGAAATCGAATTTACAAAGCAAAAAAATAATGCCAAAGCTTATGAATTGCAGGTAGCGCCCGGGCCACGCACTCGTGTGGCTGCGGTATCGATTGAGTTTCAGGGGGATCTGGCAAAGGATGAACCGGAACAACGTGCACGAGCAGCGCGGTTACGCGCGGAATGGCCTTTGCAACCGGGCAAGATTTTTCGCAGTGGTCGCTGGGAAGATGCCAAGTCAGATTTGCTTGCCAGCATAGCGGATGTGGATTATGCCGCTGCCCATATCGTTGACAGCCAGGCGAAGGTTGATCCTGAAGCAGCACAAGCAACGCTGTCAGTTGTCATCGATTCTGGTCCGGCGTTTCGTTATGGTGAGCTGCAAATTGTTGGACTGGAGCGTTATCAATCGGAAGTTGTGCTGAACAGCGTGCCCTTTCATCCGGGAGATCCTTATCGTCGTGATCAATTATTGGCTTTTCAGGCAGCGTTGCAAAACGGGAAGCTGTTTAATTCAGCTGCGGTAGCGATCAAACCAGATCCGGCTTTGCATGCAGCGGTGCCGGTTACTGTCAATCTGGTGGAGGCAAAATCCAAGCATTTTGGTGCGGGTGTTGGCTATAGCTCCAATAATGGTGCGCGCGGTGAAATCAATTATCGTGATTATAATTTTCTGGGGCGCGCCTGGAATCTGGGTAGCTTGCTGCGGCTGGAACAAAAGCGCCAGACGTTTTCCACGCGAATCGATACTTTGCCGGATGCTAATCACTATCAATATTCCTCCGGTGTGCGGGTTGAGAGAACAGATATTAAAAACCTGAAAACATTTAACCAGCGTGTTGATTTCTCCAGAATCAGAACGACAGCGCATTCTGTTTTGCAAGTAGGGGTCAACTGGCAGCGAGAGGAACGGGAACCTTCCGGTGCGCCGAAAACCACCAACGAGACCCTGGCACTGGATACATGGTTTCGTTATCACGATATTGATGATCCGGTGAACGTACATAGCGGATTTGTTTCAGAAGCACGTCTGGGCACGATATTGATGATCCGGTGAACGTACATAGCGGATTTGTTTCAGAAGCACGTCTGGGCGGAGGATCCAGTTATGTCTTGTCTGATCAGGATTTTATTCGCAGCTACTTAAGACATCAGCAATGGGTACCTGTTGGTCGGCGCGATACACTGTATTTTCGTGCAGAAGCTGGCTATACCCTGGCTTCTTCGCGCAAGGGTATTCCGCAGGAATATCTGTTCCGCGCAGGGGGAATTCAATCAATTCGCGGTTATGATTTTCTAAGCGTGGGA
>JACTML010000099.1 GCA_014584635.1 Nitrosomonas eutropha
TTCTTCAGTTGAAAAATTCAGAGCAGTCAGTTCTTGTAGTTGCCACGACAAAAGCTCGTATTCCCGCGTATTTTGCTCATTTTGTTGCGCACGTGACAGTTGTTGCCGGTGCAGATTTTGCCAATGCTGATAGGAGGCGGCAACTTGTGCGGCAAGATCGGATTCGCCCGCCCAAGTATCGAGCAGCTCACATTGCTTGTGGCTGTGCATGAGCAATTGATGCGCATGCTGACCGTGAATGTCGATCAGCCACTCGCCAGCTGTCCGCAGTTGTTGCAAAGTGGCTGCATGTCCATTGATAAAATTGCGTGAACGCCCGTTTATTTCCATGATTCTGCGCAACAGACAGGTGTCGGCTTCATCTTCCAGCGCGCTTTCCTGCAGCCATGTCTTTAATGCGGGCAGGGTGCTTATATCAAATTGAGCAGTGATTTCAGCACGTTTGCAGCCATATCTGATTTGACTCGTATCGGCGCGTCTGCCCAGTACAAGCTCCAGCGCATCAATCAGAATAGATTTTCCTGCGCCGGTTTCGCCTGTCAACACGGTAAAACCGGGTTTGAAGTGCAGATCAAGATGATCGACGATCACAAAATTCCGGATGGATAAATTCTGTAGCATGAATACTAACGGCTGTTTTTCTGAAGAATGCTGCTCCAGCCGAGTTTTTCCCGCAGCATGCGGTAATAGCTGTGATGGACCGGGTGTAGCAGTTTTATTGTTTCCGGGCAGCGTCGAACCAGTACTTTGTCATGTTCACCCAGGTCAAACCAGGAGTGGCTGTCCGTATATATTTTCGTTTCAGTGGTGTAATGAACCTTAATTTCGATAGCAGCGTCTGCTCCAATAACAATCGGGCGATTGCTAAGCGTATGCGGACAGACGGGAACCAGTAACATCAGATTTAAGCCGGGGTGCAGAATTGGTCCGCCGGATGAAAGCGCGTAAGCTGTTGAGCCGGTGGGGGTCGCAATAATGAGACCATCAGATCTTAAGGAATAGACATATTCCTCATTAATATGAACCTCAAGCTCTATCATGCCACTGCTGATACCGCGATGAAGCACGACATCATTAAAGGCCAGTTCCTTGAAGACACTTTCCCCGTGGCGCGTGACTTCGGTGGTGAGCAGCATCCTGTTTTCTACAATAAACTGGCCGGCCAACATGTCATTCAGCGTTTCATACATGGTGTCGACTGTAAGATCTGTCAAAAACCCCAGCCTTCCCTGATTGATACCGATTAATGGCACACTGAACGGAACAAGCGTGCGGGCGATGTTGAGCATGGTGCCATCGCCTCCCAGCACAATTGCAAGATCAGCCTGTTTGCCGATTTCTTCCAGTGCCACCACGGAATATTGATTTTTACCGATATGCGTGGCAGTTAAATCGTCCAGCACCACATCAATGCCCCGGTCAGTCAGATATTCCGCCAGATTCAGTAGCGGTGTCATGATATCGGGATTTTTGTGTTTCCCGATCAGCGCGATTGTTCTGAATAAAGTGCTGCCCATGTGTAAAAAGGGAGATGAAACAGTAAAAACATTCGGATTTTTCTTCAGGTGATCAGAATGCATTCAAGTGATTGTAAGTGTTGGATATTACCCCAGCCTATACAGAAAAAGTAAAAATGAATGGAAAAACGGTATTCTGTTTGCGTGCAGCACTTCAAATCCGGGTTTCAGACTGTCCCTGCTCGTAGCAGGACCGATTCGTGTAAAATGAATAAATGCTTAACGAACGTGCGAAAATTCTGCTGAAAACTCTGGTTGAACGGTATATCCGTGAAGGTCAGCCTGTTGGTTCGCGCTCGCTCGCCAAGTTCTCAGGACTGGATCTGAGTCCGGCCACGATTCGTAACGTAATGATCGATCTGGAGGAAATGGGGTACGTATCCAGCCCCCACACATCTGCCGGACGTATGCCCACTGCGCTGGGCTATCGTTTTTTTGTCGATACCCTGCTGGTCGTACAATCTCTGGATAGTGAACAGATCACTTTGCTGGAGAATCGGATGCATCCGAACAATCTATCGCATTTGATGAGTACGACCTCCCGCCTGCTCTCAGATCTGACTCAGTTTGTTGGTGTCGTTGTCACGCCCAAGCGGGTAGGCGGGGCCGTGTTTCGCCATATAGAATTTGTGCCCCTGTCTGAAAAACGGATTCTCCTGATCCTGGTGACGCCAGAAGGGGATGTGCAGAACCGGATTATTTTTACTGAAACGGTTTATGGCCAGTCTGATTTGATCGAAGCTGGAAATTTTCTTAATCAGCACTACGCTGGCTGTACGCTGGAAGAAATTCGTTCCGGGCTGCAGCATGAACTGACCCAGTTACATCGGGATATGACTGTTCTTATGAATGCTGCGATAGAAATAGGTAATGATGCCTTGCAGGAGAGCAGTGAAGCAGTCGTGATTGCCGGGGAACATAAACTGTTCGATGTGCGTGATTTATCAGATAATTTATCCGGTTTAAAACAGCTGTTCGAGTTGTTTGAACGAAAATCAAAACTGCTGCAGCTGATGGAGTTAAGCCGACAGGCGCGGGGGGTCAAAATTTTTATTGGCGGAGAATCTGATGAAACCATGCTGGAAGAAGTGAGCGTGGTAACTGCACCGTATGAAATGGAAGGCAAAATCGTTGGAACCGTGGGCGTGATTGGTCCGCGACGTATGGCTTACGAGTGCATTATTCCCATCGTAGATATAACCGCCCGCCTGCTTTCAAGTAACCTGTCATAACATCCCCTATCTGCTCTTATGTCACGAATTACGTTGCCGGAACCGGCTTATCAACACGGTTCGATTGATAAAGTCGGTGTCTTGCTGATTAATCTGGGTACACCAGATGCCGCAAATGCGAAATCTCTGCGAGTCTATCTGAAACAGTTTTTGAGCGCGCCCCGTATCGTGGAGTTTCCGCGATGGTTGTGGTGGCTTATTCTGAACGGTATTATTTTGAATATCCGGCCTGGCAAATCAGCGAAGAAATATGCGCAGATATGGATGCCGGAAGGTTCGCCATTAAAAGTGCATACTGAACGTCAGACGGAGCTTGTGGCCGCTGCATTGGAAAACCAGATCAGCCCGGTTCCGGTGGTTGAATATGCGATGATTGTTGGTAATCCTTCTGTTTCAGAGAAATTGCGACAGATGCGGGAGCAAGGCTGCAACCGGATTTTAATCGTGTCATTATTTCCGCAGTATGCTGCCAGTAGCGCTGGTTGCGCACTGGACAGTGTTTTCACCGAGCTGGGGAAAATGCGTAATATTCCGGATATTCGTACGGTTAAACACTATCATGATGATCCGGGCTACATTGCAGCGCTGGCACAGAATATTCGGGATTACTGGGAAAAACATGGGAGACCTGGCAAGCTGGTGATCAGCTTTCACGGTGTGCCGCGTAAAACGCTGGAGAAGGGCGATCCCTATCATTGTGAATGTCAGAAAACCGGGCGATTGTTGGCTGAAGCTCTTGGACTGACAAGCGATCAGTATCGAATATGTTTTCAATCACGTTTCGGTTTTTCCCAATGGTTGAGCCCCTACACTGCAGAAACATTGAAAGAACTGGGTAAACAGAAAACCGGACGGGTTGATGTTGTTTGCCCCGGTTTTGTTTCGGATTGCCTGGAAACGCTTGAGGAAATCGCGATAGAAGGAAAAGCAATCTTTACTGAGGCAGGAGGAGGGGAATTTCACTATATTCCCAGTCTCAACGAACATCCTGAATGGATTAAGGCGCTTGGAACCATTGTTCAAACACATTTAACGGGCTGGATGCCCCGACATCCTTCCGGAGAAGAAGCGGAGCAATCACGCAAACGGGCGCTGACACTGGGAGCGGAAGAATAGTTTATATTTGATTGCCGGTTTGCGTAGTGTATTGAGCTCAAAATATGCGGAATACGGGGTCGATTTATGTTCGATTGTAATCAGGAGAAAAGAATGAATATCTCGGTGGTAAAGCTATTATTCGCCTTCCTGTTTATCAGCCTATTGACAGGTTGCGCAACTTCTCCGACCGGGCGAACACAGCTTGTATTCATGCCGGATGCTGAGGTAAACAGTATGGGTTTGCAGGCTTTTGATACCATGAAGCGCGAAAGTCAGGTGAATCATGATGCAGCAAAAAACCGGTTTGTCAGTTGTGTTGCCAGTGCAATTACCCGGGAAGTCGGAGGAGAGTGGGAAGTGGTTGTTTTTGAGGATTCTTCGTTAAATGCATTCGCGCTGCCCGGTGGAAAAATCGGCGTACATACCGGTTTGCTTGATCTGGTGGATAACCAGGATCAGCTGGCAACTGTTATCGGCCACGAGGTTGGACATGTAATGGCGCGTCACAGTAATGAACGTCTATCCCAACAGGTGGGTACAAATGTGGGAATATCGCTTGTTCAGGCTGTTGCTGCGCCGCAATCCGCGCTGGGACAAACAGCGGTTGGCTTGCTGGGAATCGGGGCACAGTACGGAATTATCATGCCATACAGCAGGCTGCATGAGTCCGAAGCTGATACGATAGGTCTGGATTTGATGGCCAAGGCGGGTTTTAATCCAGCGGAAAGTATCAAGCTGTGGCAAAAGATGGAACAGGCAAGCCAGGGCGCCCAGCCAGTGGAATTTCTTTCTACGCACCCTTCGCACGCCTCACGTATACAGAGTCTTCAGACATATTTGCCGAGAGCCCAACAAATACGACAGCAGGCAAATGCCGCAGGAAAGAATCCGCACTGTATTAAATGAAGAATATAGAATGCGCTGGTAGTAACACACTGGTTGATACCAGAATCTTTTACGATGCAGTTGCTCAATAGCGATTTACCGGTTTTGGGAAATTAATTTTATATGTAGGAGCTAAAAACAAATGTCACAGAAACATCCTGTTATTGCGATTACCGGATCTTCCGGTGC
>JACTML010000215.1 GCA_014584635.1 Nitrosomonas eutropha
CATTTGAATGATTTTTACCGGCTGACCCTGTAACTGGCAAAACACAGCGCACTGCCAGGTTAAAATAGCTCAGCAAGTCGCCCTTATCAGCTGTACAAAATTATTATGGATGCAAACTTCTGGCACCAGAAATGGGAACGCAATGAAATCGGCTTTCATCGCTCTACCATAAATCCACTGTTAATCAGCCATTTCAATGCACTCGCTCTGGCAAAAGGCAGCCGTGTTTTTCTGCCTTTATGTGGCAAAACGCTTGATATTGGCTGGTTGCTTGCTAACGGCTACCGCGTCGCTGGTGTTGAGTTAAGTGAAATGGCTGTCCGGCAGCTGTTCATCGGGTTGGGTATCACACCACAGGTGACAGAACAACGGAATGGAATGCAGTATTACCAGGGTAAAAATATCGATATTTTCGTCGGTAACCTGTTTGATTTATCGGATGAAATGTTAGGAGCAGTCGATGCAATCTATGACAGAGCAGCGCTGGTCGCGCTGCCTGAAGCCATGCGCAGTCAATATGCTGCTCATCTGCTGGCGATCACCCATACTGCACCGCAATTACTGATCTGCTTTGAATACGATCAGACCCTGATGGAGGGGCCGCCTTTCTCAATCAGCGCTGCAGAAATCCAGCAGCATTATGCTAGCAGCTACCAATTAACACTGCTTGCACGTGCTGCAGTACCCGGCGGATTAAAAGGACAATGTGCAGCCCGGGAAAACGTATGGCTCCTAAATAAAAGATAAAGGACAATTGACATAACTGCTGCAAAGCAGTTGCAGCAAGCAATCACCTGTAATCACTCGCTGTTCCGGGAATCAGTTGTTTTTGTGATAAGGAACACTGAGCGCGTGCACAGCTTCCACCAGCGCTTTTGCATTTTCTGGCGGGGTAAACTGGGAAATACCATGTCCGAGATTGAATACGTGGCCATGACCGTGACCATAGCTTGCCAGTATTTTTCCCGCTTCGGCAGCAATTATTTCCGGGGTGGAGAACAATACCGCCGGATCCAGATTGCCCTGCAAAGCCACCTTGTCTTGCGTACGCCGACGTGCTTCACCAATATCAATACTCCAGTCCAGGCCAATGGCGTCGCAGCCGCTCGCTCCAATGGACTCCAGCCATAACCCTCCTCCCTTGGTAAACAGGATATTGGGAATACGTTCGCCATCATGTTCGCGCTTCAATCCTTCCAGAATCTGTTGCATGTAGCGCAGGGAAAACTCCTGATAGGCCGCGTGCGATAGCACCCCTCCCCAGCTGTCAAAAATCATGACGGCTTGCGCACCCGCCTCAATCTGGGCGTTGAGATAAGCAACCACCGCTTGTGCAGTGATATCCAGAATCCGGTGCAGCAGATCCGGGCGTGCATACAGCATGGTTTTGATCTGACGATAATCGCTGCTGCCTGCCCCTTCCACCATATAGCATGCCAGTGTGAACGGACTGCCTGAGAACCCGATCAGCGGCACCCGATTGTTCAGCGCTTTGCGGATTTCTGTCACTGCATCCATGACATAGCGTAAATGCGTATCCGGATCCGGTACGCTCAACGCGCGAATTTCCCATTCTTCCCGCAATGGCCGCTCAAAGCGCGGTCCTTCCCCTGCTGAGAAATACAATCCCAGTCCCATTGCATCCGGAATGGTCAGAATATCGGAAAACAAAATAGCCGCATCCAGCGGAAATCTTTCCAGTGGTTGTAACGTCACTTCGGTTGCAAGTGCCGGATTCTTGCACAGTGAGAGAAAATCACCTGCACGTGCGCGGGTCTGGTTATATTCCGGCAGATAACGGCCAGCCTGGCGCATCATCCAGACAGGGGTATAGTCCACAGGCTGCCGTAGCAGTGCGCGAATAAAAGTATCATTTTCCAGTCTGGTCATTGTCTATATGAACTCAATCTCAAAAAGGTTAGTAAAAGGAACCTCTGCAAAACTATCTGCGTTGTCATTTCTGCGTTAAAAATTGGCTCAAAATGCTCATTTATTCCGTATAAATTCCGCTTTTTTACTCGGCGCCAGCACCTCGCCCTCCGGGCCAGCCTCACAGCTGTTCGCTGCACTTGCGTCGTCGATTTTTGCCTTGAACTGACTGCCTCGCTAACGTTTTACAGAGGCTCCTTAACGCAAAAAATGTATCTAGCCATTCAGCTTTTGCAGCTGTTCTTCCAGTTTTTTCAGGGTTGCACTGAATGCAGCCAGCCGCTCCCTTTCTTGCTGTACGACTTTTTCCGGAGCCCGTTGGATAAAATCAGGATTATCCAGTTTTGTGCCGGCTTTGCTGATTTCAGCTTCCACGCGGGAGATTTCCTTGCCTAGGCGTTCACGTTCTGCTGCAACATCAATCTCTATTTTCAGCATCAACCTGAAATCACCTACAACGGCGACAGGCGCATCGGTATCCGGCAATCCTTCAGGCAGGATGGTCACTTCAGATAATCGGGCCAGCGCACGCAGGTAAGGCGCAAAATCTGCCAACCGGGTACGGTCCCCTTCTATCAGCAATGGTACGCGCTCCGCCGGTGACAGCTTCATTTCTCCACGTAGCGCCCGACAGGCATTCACAATATCTTTGAGTAGCTGCATGGCGGCTGCAGCCTGCGCGTCAATACGCGCCTGATCAGGCCGGGGATAGGGTTGGCACATAATGCTCGCCCCTGTTTTGCCGGCAAGTGGCGCGACCGCCTGCCAGAGCGCCTCGGTAATAAACGGAATAACCGGATGCGCCAGTCTCAGTACTGTTTCCAGTACACGCACCAGCGTACGACAAGTGGCACGTTGCCGGGCCTGATCTTCATCGCTCAACTGTACTTTTGCCAGCTCGACATACCAGTCACAATATTCATCCCAGATAAATTCATACATCTCCCGTGCGGCCAGATCAAAGCGATATTCATTGAAAGCTTGTATTACACCTTGCTCGGCCTGTTGCAGGCGGCCAGCAATCCATTTATCCGCTTGTGAAAAATTCAGCGGCAGCGTTTCATCCAATCCGGTATCTTTACCTTCGCAGTTCATCAGGACAAAACGCGTGGCATTCCACAGTTTGTTGCAAAAATTGCGGTAACCTTCACAACGCTGCAAATCAAACTTGATGTCTCGCCCATGGGAAGCCAGACTGGCAAAGGTAAAACGCAGAGCATCGGTTCCAAACGGAGGAATTCCCTGCGGAAACTGTTTGCGGGTGGTTTTTTCGATGGATTCCGCCTGTTTAGGATTCATCAGGCCGGTAGTACGTTTTCTGACCAGCTCTGTCAGTGAAACGCCATCAATCAAATCCAGCGGATCCAGTACATTCCCTTTGGATTTGCTCATTTTTTGGCCTTCCGCATCCCGGATCAGGCCGGTAATGTACACCTCCCGGAAAGGCACTTCCCCGGTGAAATACAGGGACATCATAACCATGCGTGCCACCCAGAAGAAAATGATGTCAAATCCGGTAACCAGCACGGATCCAGGCAAAAAGGTTTTAAGTTCAGGAGTTTGTTCCGGCCAGCCCAGCGTTGAGAAAGGCCATAGCGCCGAAGAAAACCAGGTATCAAGCACATCCTCATCTTGGCGCAGCGCTTCCTTACCGGATAATTTTCTGGCTTCCGCCAGGTCGTGTGCAACGGTTACATTACCTGCTTCATCGTACCAGGCCGGAATACGGTGTCCCCACCATAGCTGGCGCGAAATACACCAATCCTGGATATTTTCCAGCCACTGATTGTAGACATGCGCCCAGTTCTCCGGCACAAACCGCACCTTGCCGCTTTCAACCGCTGCCAGCCCTTGTTTGGCCAGGCCCTCCATCGCCAGATACCATTGATCAGTCAGCATGGGCTCAATAACCGTATTGGTACGATCTCCGCGAGGAATCATCAGTTTGTGCGGGCGGGTTTCAACCAGTAATCCCTGTGCCTGAAGATCGGTGATTACCTTCTTTCTGGCGGCAAAGCGATCCAGTCCCTGAAATTCCGGTGGCGCATTGTCATTAATCTTGCCATCCAGCGTAAAAACGTTAAGCGGGATCAGCTTGTGGCGCTGTCCGACCTGGTAGTCATTGAAATCGTGCGCTGGCGTAATTTTTACGCAGCCAGTACCAAAAGCCGGATCAACATAGCTATCCGCAATGATGGGAATGGTGCGCTCGGACAACGGCAAACGCACAGATTGCCCGATCAGATGCTGATAACGCGCATCTTCCGGATGAACTGCCACCGCCATATCACCCAGCATGGTTTCCGGGCGCGTAGTGGCAACAATCAAGCCCTTTTCACCGTTTTCCTGCGGACACTCAAAAGGATAGAGAATATGCCACAGTGATCCCTGTTCTTCGGTTGAAACCACTTCCAGATCAGAAACGGCTGTCTGCAATACTGGATCCCAGTTAACCAGCCGCTTGCCACGATAAATCAATCCTTCCCGATGCAGGCGCACAAACACTTCCGTCACTGCACGGGAAAGTACTTCATCCATGGTAAAACGTTCACGCGACCAGTCACAAGAAGTCCCCATGCGCCGCATTTGTCGGGTAATTGTGGAACCCGAGGCTTCTTTCCATTGCCAGACGCGCTCCAGAAAAGCTTCACGCCCCATCTGGCGACGATCTTTTCCCTCCTGATCCAGCTGCCGTTCCACCACGATCTGCGTAGCAATACCGGCATGATCCGTACCTGGTTGCCACAGCGTGTTGTCTCCCAGCATACGGTGGTAACGAATCAGCGCATCCATCAGGGTATGCTGGAAAGCGTGCCCCATGTGTAACGTACCGGTAACATTGGGCGGCGGCAGCATAATGCAGTAAGCATCTGCCTCTTCCCGCTTTGTCGGGCTAAAGTAACCGGCTGCTTCCCAGGTTGCATACCAGCGATTTTCTATATCCTTTGGATCAAAGCTTTTTGCGAGTTCCATGGTGATTCAAATACAAAGTGAGCCGGTGGAATAAAACCGGGCATTATAACGAATGAAGGCAAAATTAAATATTTTTGGGCAGCCGTTTTCCCAAAGCCTGGATCAGGATTAAACGTTCAGCAGGATTCAGACTGATACACGCCTCCCTCAACGCCGCATCAAAAGCGTAATACAGCCACTCGGGAATTTCTGTTTGAGACGGCCATTCATCTATTGTCAGCATCACCTGATCAGTCAAAACAGGAATGCCATCAATATCCGCTGCTTCAACACTATTATCTGGCAATTCGCTTGACTCAAGGGCAGGCCGTTCCCAAGCATCAGACGTACTTGCAACCGCTGGTTCTGCTACCGGCCGGATAAGCGAAAACTGTTCTTGCCGATGCCTGTGCAGCATCGCATCTACCTTGGTCAGCAGGATGTCATCTTCCAGTTCCTGCGCTATATCAGGTTGATCAGCCGGCATCAAATCTGTCAATTCCCTTCCAGCCGGTGATGACGAACGTCATGTCCCAGTTCCTGATAATGTCGGTATCGCATGCGCGCATGCCGCTTGCTGTCCTCCTCTTCATCAGAGATTTCCACGACTCGCTTAAAATGTTCAAATCCCGGTGGGATCGCTGTATCCAGATTAAGCAGTACCGCAAAATCATCCGCCTCCAGCTGTTCAGATCGATTATTCAGAATAACCGGCGTTACTTCCGCCAGTTTGTCAGCTACTCGACAATGCGGGACAAAGCTCACCGGGGAGAATGTCCAAAGCAGTTTATCAAACCGGTTCATCCGTTCTTCATCCGGAGTATAAACAACCGTCCTCAAGCCTTGCTGCATTGCTTTAGCACACAAGCGGCAGGCAACCAGCAAACTGTCTGTCGCGCCGGTATAAAAATCGATCTGTACCACGTCCGTTTGCAGGAATTAAGACTATTGATACTGTTTTGCACGATCAATCAGGAATTGTGTCAGCAGCGGTACAGGGCGCCCAGTTGCCCCTTTTTCCACACCGGATTTCCACGCTGTTCCGGCAATATCCAGGTGTGCCCAGCGATATTTTTTGGTAAAGCGTGAAAGAAAGCAGGCGGCTGTAATTGCGCCCCCCCAGCGGCCACCGATATTGGCCATATCAGCAAAATTGCTTTTAAGCAGTTCCTGGTATTCTTCACCCAACGGCAATTGCCAGGCCCGATCAGACACTTTCTCCCCAGCCTGGAGCAGCTCCTGAACAAGCGGTTCATCCGTCCCCATCAGGCCGCTGACTACATATCCCAGCGCGACGACGCAGGCCCCTGTCAGCGTGGCGATGTCGATTACCACCTCTGGATTGTAGCGTTCGGCATACGCCAATGCATCGCACAGAATTAACCGCCCTTCTGCATCGGTATTCAGTATCTCGATTGTCTGCCCGGACAGGCTGGTGACAATATCTCCGGGTTTGGTCGCGTTGCCGCCCGGCATATTTTCAGTGGTTGGAATAATGCCGGTTACGTTGACAGGCAGCTTCATTTCCGCCACAGCGGTCAACGTACCAAAAACACTCGCTGCCCCTCCCATGTCGTATTTCATTTCATCCAGATCAGCCGCCGGTTTCAGCGAAATCCCGCCCGTATCAAAAGTAACGCCTTTTCCAACCAGTACAACCGGCTTTTCGGTATCCCCCTGGCCGTGATATTCCAGCACAATCAACTTGGCCGGCTGATGACTGCCGCGTGCCACAGCCAGCAATGCTCCCATTCCAAGAGTCTCCATGTCTTTTTCTTCAAGCACGGAAAGTTTAAGGCCGTACTTCTTAGCCATTTCACCAGCCTGTTCAGCCAGATAGGTCGGGGTACAGATATTGGATGCCAGGTTACCCAGATCCTTCGTTACCCCCATGCCACGCGCGATAGCGGCCCCCTGTTGCAGCGCCTCTTCGGCTTCTGCTGCTGCCGATCCGGTACCAGCGAGAAAAGTGATTTTCTTTAACGCAGGCTGATGTTCCGCACGCTTGCTTTTGAGCTGGTCAAAGCGATATACACTTTCTTCCGCTGCAAGGATTGACTGCAATACTCCCCAGGTTGTATTTCTTCCGGCGACAAGCCAATCTGTTATACATAAACCGGTATCCTTGACGCCTGTTTGCCGCAGCGCTTTGAAAACGGATCGAACTGCCTCCAGAAATACCTTTTCCCCGTATTCCGCTTCCTTGCCCAATCCGACCAGCAACACACGTTGACTGCCAATATCCGGAACGTTATGCAAAAGCACAGTTGTATTCGCCCGGCCATCCATATCGCCTTGATCAAGCACTCTGGTCAGATAACCTTTGCAAGCCGTATCCAGAGCCTTGGCTGCTTCAGTCAGCTTACGGGTTTCAAACACACCTGCTACGATACAGTCACCATGAAATTTTTCCGGACTGCCGGATTGGGTTGCGAAGTCCATGTCTTACTCCTGTTTTATTTGTTTATTTTTTTGACAATAAAGATGAACCGGACTATGGCCACACCTCTGATTCTAAATCAAAAAGCTGACTTTTTTTGCCACAACCCCGGAATTATGCTTGTAACATTTAGTACAAATAAGTTTGTTTAATTACTCTTTTCCAGTATTTTCACAGAGTTATATCGAGTAGAATTATTCCTCTCCTCAATCCGGAATAAGTAAGCAGACGTTCTGTTCACGTCTTTTAGAGTGGAAATATGAAAGAGAATTTGCTCAAGCAATTGCGTTTCTGCACAAATTTGCCCAGCCTGCCCTCTGTCGCGCTCAAGATCATCGACCTCGCAGGCGAAGCTGATACCAGCCTTACGCAAATCAATCATTATATCTCGCTTGATCCTGCGCTCGCTGCCAAAATTATCAAAACAGCCAATTCTCCGCTGTACAAATCCAGATACCCAATCAGCAATATCAGCCAGGCAACCAATATCCTGGGAACCTACGGTGTCATTACCATTGCACTGTCCTTTTCACTGGCAGATTCCCTGATCAAACAATCCAGAGAGAAGCTCGGCACGGCCGGCAATAACAACTTCTGGCGCCGCTCAATTATTTCCGCATTGGCCAGTCGCACTTTAGGCAAGCGCCTGGAAATGGACAGAGTGCTAGATGATCTGTTTCTGGCAGGGTTGCTACAGGATATTGGTATTCTCGCTTTTTATGCTCTTGTACCGGAAGACTATCCATCAGTATTTTCATGCACAGAAAATCACAATACTCTTCTAAAGACTGAATATGAAACATTCGGTATCGGACATGATGAACTGGGCGCATCTTTACTCGAATACTGGAAATTTCCAGAATACGTGCCCACTGCCTGTCGCAGCAGTCACACCGCACCTGCCACTCCCAATGCCGGTATTAATGAGTGCGTGGCAGTGTCCGGCTACATTGCCGATTATTTTTTGTCACAAAACAAAAAAGAAAAAATTGATGAAGCAATCCGCGTGGCGGAAACCTATCTGGGGCTTGATGAGCACGCATTGCTTGAGGTTCTGGAAACCATGCAAAACGATCTGCATCATGTGGAAGAGCTGTTTGAAATTACCATTCTGAATCCGCTGCATCTCGATAACATCATTACCGAAGCCAGAGAATTGCTGACCATGCGGTCCATGATCAAAGTACGTGAGCTTGAGGACAAGATTCAGCATGACGGCCTGACCGGTGCACACAACCGCGCTTATTTCGATAATGCTTTCCGGAGCGAATTTCAGCTTTCAATACAGCAGGAAATACCTCTTTCTTTGGCGATGATTGATATTGATAACTACAAGACTTTCAACGATACCTACGGGCACATCGCAGGCGATGGTATACTGGTAGCTGTAGCTAAAGCCATTACTGACCAGATACGCCAAACGGATATTCTCTGCCGCTACGGTGGGGATGAATTCGCACTGATACTCTCGGGCACTACTCTCTCTGCTGCACGACATATTCTGGGAAGAATCATGGAGAGTGTCGCTACAATCGCCTACAAACCAAATGAAACCAATATTATCAATATTACGGTCTCAATTGGCCTTGTTACCAATATGGACAGGGAAAAATCATTCGACCTTCAGAGTGAAATGCTGGAGGCAGCCGACCGGGCATTATACGCTGCCAAATACGCCGGCCGTAACCGCATTATTGAATGGAACCCCGCGCTGACTTCTCCCCTAAAAACCTGATAGTCCAAGTCGGTCAATATTTATACAGCGTGACATTCCCTGTATAGTGCCCATATCCGTCACTTAATCAAATTAAAATAATTCTCATGAATCTTATTATTCAAGGTACAGATATCCAGAACAACGATTTACGTGCAATTGCCAAACTTGCACAGGCCAGCCAGATTGATCGCATCACCGGAGAAGCGTTCCGTATGCTAAATGCACAACCGCACTCTGATATTTCAGATTACTGCGCAGAAGTCAGTCTGGATCATGCTTTTGTTCCCGCAGGAAAAAAACTGACTGATTTTGGCCTGATCGCGATGGATATGGATTCGACGCTGCTTGCCATTGAATCCATTGATGAAATTGCTGACATGATCAACGTCAAGCCGCAAGTATCCGAAATTACGCAAAGTACCATGCGCGGGGATATCAGCTTTGCCGAAAGCCTGACGCGCCGCACGGCCCTGCTTAAGGGGCTCCCGCAAGAAGCATTGCAGAAAGTCTATGATGAGCGCGTCCGATTAAGTCCGGGTGCTGAAAAAATGCTTCAGCGCATGCAATCTGTTGGCATCAAAACCATGGTGATCTCGGGTGGTTACACTTTCTTTACTGATCGGGTCAAAGACCGGCTCGGGCTGGATTACGCTTTTGCCAATACCTTTGAAATCCAGGATGGAAAACTGACTGGGCGCGTGCTGGGCAACATTATTGGTGCATCCGGCAAGGGAGAAATTCTGAAGCGTATCCGGGATGAGCTCGGACTCAGAAAGGATCAGGTCATTGCTGTTGGAGATGGCGCTAACGATCTGAAAATGCTGGAAGAATCAGGAATTGGTATCGCTTTTCACGCAAAGCCGATACTAAAGGAAAAAGCAACTTTCTCCCTGAACCATGTTGGGCTGGATGGCATCCTCAATCTGTTTGAGTAAATCAGTTTCCCTGCTGCAAGGCAGGGAATCGCTTCCAGTTTAATAATCGGGTTCGTATACCGACGCTCGTACGCCTTCCTCCCAATCCACGGATAAATCCTCATCCACCAGACCTTTCTGCTGGGCTACCTGGCACACCCTGACGGCAATGCTCTGTGAAATAGCACGCACCCGGGCAATATCCGGATAAATCGACCCGCGCTCGATTTCCTCAGGCAAAACATGTTTGGCCAATTCTTCAGCAGCCGCCAGAAACATATCCTCAACTACCAGGCGTGCACGACTGACCATAACACCCAATCCGATCCCGGGATAAACATAAACATTGTTACCCTGCGCCGGATGATAAAGTTTTTCATTGTACGTCACGGGTGCAAACGGGCTGCCACTGGCAAAAACAGCACGCCCCGCACTCCAGCGATAAGCCTGTTCAGCCGTGCATTCCGTATGAGAAGTCGGGTTGGAAAGCGCGATGATCACGGGACGTTCCTGACACCTGGCCATTTCGCGAATCACCGTTTCATCGAACGCACCCGCTGTTCCGGTTGCGCCGATCAGCACATCCGGCTGAATTGTGCCAATGGCACCTGTAAAATCAGTTGCGGGCAGCTCCCGAACAAATGGCTGAATACGTGGTTTGATCTGCTCGCGTGCAGCAGTTATCAGACCTTGTCTATCTATAAAGCTGATTCTGGAACGGGCTTCCACTTCACTCAATCCAGTCGCTCTAAATGCCGGCAACAGTAATTCAGCCACGCCCGTTGCGGCTGATCCTGTTCCCAGCAGCATGATTTTCAGGTCAGCAAATAACTTATGCGTAATCCGGCAGGAGGCATAAATGCCCGCCAGCGTTACCGCAGCTGTACCCTGAATATCATCATTGAAACAGCGCACTGATCCGGCATAACGATCCAGCAACATAAATGCGTTCTGGCTACTGAAATCCTCAAACTGAATTGACGCATGCGGAAAGCGGTGCTGCACCGCTTCCACGAATTCATCCACCAGCGACAAGTAATCCGGCCCGCTCAATCGGGGATGAGGATAGCCCAAATACAGCGGATCTTCCCGTAACGTCCGGTTGTTGGTACCGACATCCAGCATAATTGGCATGCAATGACCTGGAGCAATACCGGCGCAGGCTACATACAGAGATATCTTGCCAATCGGTATTCCCATACCATTTGCTCCCAGATCTCCCAACCCCAGAATGCGTTCACCATCTGTTACCACGATAATTCGTACATCCGTTTCCGGCCAATTTCCCAATCGGGACAGGATTTGTCCTCGATCTTCCGGCGTAATATAGAATCCTTGCGGCTTTCTGAAAATATGTGAAAGTTTGACACAGGCTTCCCCGACAGTGGGCGTATAAACCAGTGGCATAATCTCGCCGATATGATCAATCAGTGTACGATAAAACAGGCGCTGATTACGTTCGAGCAAATTATTCAGATAAATGTATTTTTCGATGTTGCTGCTTTTACTGCACAAATTGGAGAGTACCCGCTGCTGCTGTTTTTTAATATCGGTCACGCCGTACGGTAATAATCCCTGCAAACCATAGCGTTCACGCTCTTCCCGGGTAAAAGCTGTCGATTTATTCTGTACGGGATCATTGAGTAATGTCTTGCCACGTAGTGATTTCATGCTATTTCCTGGATAGGACGCCGGGGTAACGGCATCTTTCTGGTTATGCCTGATCAACAGTCAGGCATTAATTTCAACTGGTGTTCCCACGGGTACGCGCTCAAACAAATCCAGCAGATCGCAATTATGCATCCGGATACAGCCGATTGATCCGGGTTTGCCCATTTCCGCGCTGTCCGGGCTACCATGAATATAGATATAACGCCGCATGGTATCAACTGAACCCAGGCGATTAAATCCCGGCTCACATCCGGAAAGCCAGAGGATACGCGTTAAAATCCAATCCCGACCCGGATAACTGGCGGCCAGTTCCGGTGTATAGATTTCCCCAGTGGGGCGTCGTCTGATAAAGACTGTGTTAACAGGCGCACTCTGCCCAATTTTCGCCCGTATGATATGTCTGCCCAAAGGCGTACAGAAGCTGCCACGCTCCTGTCCAGTTCCTTTTTTTGCAGAAGAGATTTGATAGCGTTTGACAATATGCCCTGCCGCATCTTGCAAAGTCATTTGCTGTGACGAAATAACAACGTTAATTTTCATGAGGCACCGCGTTCTTTGGGAGCACGCCGGGTTATAAAAAATTGTTTCAACAGGGTGCTTGCTTCATCTGCCAGAACACCCTGACTGACCGTCAGATGATGATTGAGCCGGGTATCCGCCGGCAGATCAAGCAAGCTGCCGCAAACACCCGTTTTGGGATCTGCAGCAGCGTAAACCAGTCGCCTGATTCTGGCATGAAATATCGCACCAATACACATGACACAAGGTTCAAGTGTGACATACAGCGTACAATCCGGCAGCCGGTAATTGCCCAGCTTGCCGGCAGCATCCCGCAGCGCTGCAATTTCAGCATGTGCAGTTGGATCTGTTGACGTAACAGGACGGTTATATCCGCAACCCACAACCTGATCATCGCTGACGACAACTGCACCAACTGGGACTTCGCCCGCATTTCCCGCTATGCGAGCAAGGTCCAAAGCCTGCCGCATGAAGCATTCGTCTTCTGTTTGCAGCGGCATCCGGACAACTTGTACTCTCATTATTTTTTTATGCTAGATTATTTCCCGGAAAACCTCAGGCTGAATCATGAACCATACCAAACAATCAAACGACACCACCATCCTTCAGGCAGGAGAAGAATTGCGCTCTGTGCGTGATTTACTGCGTTTTGCAATCAGTTATTTCAATCGCTCCGACCTTTTCCTGGGGCACGGCTTACCTACCATCTACGATGAAGCAGCACTTCTGATCATGTATTCGCTACACCTGAATTCCGATCAGCTGGATCTTTTTATGGATGCCGCACTCACACGTAATGAACGCGATCAGGTTTTGCGCATTATTGAGCGGCGTGTCAATGAAAAAATACCGGTTGCCTATTTGACGCACGAAGCCTGGCTGGGTGATTTTAACTTCTACGTTGACGAGCGTGTCATTATACCGCGCTCGTTTATTGCTGAATTACTGCAAGATCGCCTGTCACCATGGATCATAGATCCGTATGACATTAATTCAGCATTGGATCTGTGCACCGGCTCAGGCTGTCTCGCTGTTTTACTGGCACATGCCTTTGAACAGGCCCGGATTGATGCAGTTGATATTTCCTCAGACGCACTGGACGTTGCATCTATAAATGTCAGAAACTACGATCTGGCTAACCGAATCAACCTGATTCACTCAGATCTTTTCACCGCGCTACCGGGTAAAAGATACGATTTAATTATCAGTAATCCTCCCTACGTCAATGCCGCATCCATGGCCACCCTTCCTGAGGAATATCGTCACGAGCCTGATATTGCTCTGGCAGGGGGATCTGATGGACTGGACAGTATTCAGCGGATTCTTGAAGAAGCTGCCAGTTACCTGACTGAGGATGGCTTGTTAATCATGGAAATCGGTCATAATCAGGCGGTAATTGAACAGGTGTTTCCGCAGCTGCCATGCACCTGGCTGGAAACCAGCGCGGGAGATCAGTTTGTTCTCATGCTCAAACGTTGCGATTTGCCAGCATAAAAGGGCATATACCAAATCAGCTGATCAGCAAACCAGTGCCTGCAATCGTTCTACTTCGGTATCAATCAGCTCCAGCCACATCCCGCGTTTGAGTCTGGGAGGCAAGTTAACCGGGCCAAACCTGACACGCATCAGACGACTGACTGTTATGCCCAGCGCTTCAAACATCCGGCGCACTTCGCGGTTCCTGCCTTCTTTCAAAACAATACGATACCAGTGATTCGTCCCTTGCCCGCCCTCATCATACAGCTGGTCAAATTTCGCCAAACCATCTTCCAGTTCAATTCCGCCGGTCAATCGATCGATTTGCTCCGGGGTTAGCTCGCCAATAATACGGACTGCATATTCCCGTTCCATCTGATAGCGTGGATGCATCAAACGGTTCGCCAGGGCACCGTCAGTCGTAAAAATGAGTAACCCACTGGTATTGAAATCCAACCTGCCTATTGCAATCCATTTAGAAGATCGCACATGTGGCAACTTATCAAATACTGATGGCCTGCCCTGCGGGTCATGCACGCTGACGATTTCACCTTCCGGCTTATGATAAATAATGATACGTGGCAAGGGGGCAGATGTTCTAAGCCGGATCATTCTTCCATCAATCCGTATCTTGTCTTCCGGTCCTGCGCGATCACCAAGTTTTGCTGTGACGTTATTGATACTCACACGACCGGCAGCAATCAGCGCCTCAATTTCCCGTCGGGAACCCAGACCGTTACGCGCTAACAGTTTTTGCAGTCTGTCAGATGCGACGGCAGGCGCAGCATCGAAATATTTTGCAGCAGAAGATGGCTTGCGCACATGCCTGTTTCTTTGATTTTTCAGCCGGGTAACCGACATATATCAATACCGCACGCAGTCGGTTTGTCAGAAATACAATAGTCAAACAATCAGAAAGGAAACTTCATTCCTGCGGGCAATCCCAAGCCACTTGTTACACTTGCCATATGCTCCTGTGTAGCTGTTTCCACCTTGCGTGCCGCATCGTTCATTGCTGCTGCCACCAGATCCTCCAGCATTTCCTTATCGTCGCCCATCAAACTGTCATCAATACTGATTCGCTTCACATCATGGCGACAGGTCATGGTTACTTTTACCATACCCGCTCCTGCCTGGCCCTCAACTTCGATGGTCGCCAGCTTTTCCTGCATCGCCTTCATGTTTTCCTGCATCTGCTGGGCCTGTTTCATCAAATTGCCCAAGTTAGCTTTCATCAATTTACAATCTCCGTTAGTTAATTGGTTTAATGGAAGAAATATTTAATTTTGCGTCAAATTGCTCAACCAGTTCCTGGACATAAAGGTCAGATTCAATTGCCTTAACCGCTTGAGCTTGCTTTGCAAGTCTATCTTGATCCTGCAATACGGCCGAGGTAACACCGGTAACACATCCCAGAGAAAAAGTCATTTCGACAGATTTTCCAAAATGAGCTTCCAACTGGGATTTCAACTTATCCTGATAGGATTTTTCCAGCAAATGTTTATGCATCTCTGCCACGCATAATTCTATTTTACTTTCTGAAAAATACTTTGCTTCGCTGTATTGCGCCAGCATCCGTGTCATTCCACTCAACTTCAGCTGGCCCACCAATGCAAGCCAGGCTTCATTCGGAGCATCACAAACAGCTGATTTTCCCTGTTTCCCTGAATCCATCGGCAACTCAGATACCGTTTCTTGCGTTATCCTGACACTGGTATCTGTACGCGCTTCATGAGTGTACTGTTGCGTATGTGGCATAAAAGCCAGCATCCGCATTAATGTCATGGTAAAACCACTGTATTCATCTGGAGCCTGGTCAAGATCAGCACGTCCATGTAACACAATCTGATAAAACAGTTGAATATCTTCAGGAGTAAAACGTTTTGACAAATTAAGCAGTCTATTATCTTCCAGCTGCTCTTTATCAAGTATCTGCGGCACAATTTGAGCTGTCGCCAGTCGATGCAATAAAGCGGCCAGATCCTGCAAAACCTGATCAAATACCACACCAGCTGCTTCCAGTTGGTCCGCAATAGTAAACATTGCCTTTCCATTTTGTTCAGCCAGCGCTTCCAGCAGTGCGAATAAATAACCCTGGTCCAGGGTTCCCAGCATCGCGCGAATATTTTTTTCATCTATCACGGCATTACTAAATGCAATAGCCTGATCCAGCAGACTTAAAGCATCACGTAAACTTCCCCTGGCAGCCTTCGCCAGCAGTTTCAAGGCAGCCGGATCTGCCACAATATCCTCTGCGGAAAGAATCTCGGACAGGCGTGTCACGATTAAAGATGAGGGTATTTGCTTTAGATTAAATTGCAGACAGCGCGATAAAACAGTAACAGGAATTTTTTGAGGATCGGTAGTGGCAAGGATGAATTTAACATGTTCCGGAGGTTCTTCCAGCGTTTTAAGCATTGCATTGAATGCTGACCTGGAAAGCATGTGTACTTCATCGATCAGATAGATTTTGTACCGTGCTGCAACTGGTGCATATTGTGCGCTATCCAGCAATTCGCGCATAGCATCCACCTGAGTGTTAGATGCGGCATCCAGCTCGATCAGATCGGCAAAACTTCCCTGGTCAATAGACAGACACGCTTCACATCTTCCACAGGGCTGAGCAGTGATTCCCAGTTTACAGTTCAGAGCTTTTGCTAAAATCCTGGCTACTGTTGTCTTGCCAACGCCACGCGTGCCGGTAAACAGGTATGCATGATGCAACCTGTTCTGCTCCATTGAATTGATCAATGCCCTGACAACATGTTCTTGCCCAACTAATCCTGTAAAGTCTTTGGGACGCCATTTGCGGGCAAGTGCCTGATAATCCGTCAAGTTTTTCTTATTAAGAAAAGATATTACTGCTCGCAGCTGAAAAACTGCAAAGAAACAGATTTTGCAATCAACATAAAGAAGGGTGGCGAGCCGAACCCCCGGCACTTGTAAAAAACGGCTGTGGCTGCTTCCTTCCGGATCTGACCAGATTCACCATCTTACAATGCGGGGAGGCCCGCCGTGCGCTATTCTACCCTAAGATAAAATCCGAATGTGGTGTTTGTATTTAGCGGCAGATGATATATTAAAAAACAACACCAAAGCGTAGAACGTTTCCAGAAAACACAGGGTTCGTTTTTGACTCAACCAAGCTTTATGATGCGTGTACCCGCCACCTTATCATGCAGAAATTGCCGATCGCGATCAAACAGAGCCCACAATAATCCGAATCCCAGAAAACTGATGCCAATCACAGCCATAAGATAACGTACCATCGCCTGTTGCATAGTAACTTTCTCACCGTTCGCAGAAACAAGTCGCAATTTCCAGGTTTGCATGGCAAGCGTTTGGCCACCGTGTGTCCAGAACCAGGTAAAGTAGATGCCGCCAATGCACAACAGATAAAACTGAAATAAAGGCCTGAAGTATTCAGCTGACGGATCCCGAAAAACAAGATGAAACAAGAACGCAGCTATAAACCACACACCCAGCAACAGTAAAAATTCGTAGGCCAGTGCCAGCATACGACGCCAGAATCCAGGAATTGATCCTTCCATTAACATATTTCGCAATACTACTGCCTTTAGGAATTTTTCACGTTAGAAGCTATGTATTTGTATTATAAAAATGCAAGTATCATCAGGATAATTTACGACAAACCCACAGCGCGGCAGTAAATAACAACACGGCTCCCGCCTGATGAGCAGCAGCAAATGTCAGAGGAACTGATAGCAGCAGCGTTGTAATCCCAAGACTCACCTGGATAAGCAACACCAACAGCAAAAGATGACAAGCCAGATGAACAGATCGAGGCAGCGATAATTGCTTTGCCTTGAACCAGAACCACGGTATCGAAAATATCAACAGCCAAGCAATCAAGCGATGATCAAACTGTACCGTAGTCATGTTATCAAAAAAGTTTCGATACCAAGGTTCCAGCACAAACATGGCAGGAGGAATTAAAAAACCATCCATTAGCGGAAATGTATTATATGCTTTCCCGGCATGGATACCTGCCACCAGCCCTCCCGATAACACCATGATAAATATCAGTCCGGTTAGTGTCTGGGCAAATCTTTTAAGGCTACGCACGGATGCTGAAATTGACAAACGAGTATTTGGGGGAGAAAGCAACCCGGTAGCCACCCAGAACATAGCAGCATAAATGGCAAAAGCAAGACCGAGATGTGCAGTGAGTCGGTATTGGCTGACATAAATATTATCTGCCAATCCGCTCATAACCATGTACCAGCCCATTAATCCCTGCAAAGCACCAAGCGCAAATATACCTGTCAGCTTCAAGCCAAGCGGACGATCCACCTTCTTGCGTATCATGAAATAGACAAATGGTATGAAATAAACCAGACCAATCAGGCGGCCCAGCAAGCGATGAAAATACTCCCACCAGAATATTCCCTTGAATTCATCCAGTGACATGCCTTTATTAACCTGTTCGTACTGGGGTATCTGGCGATATTTTTCCAGAGATTCTTCCCAATCTTCCTGACTGATAGGAGGAATAGTTCCAACTATGGGTTTCCATTCAACGATGGATAATCCTGAACCTGTAAGGCGCGTTACTCCGCCAACGACAACCATAGCAAATACCAGAGCACAACAAATCAGCAGCCAGATTGCAACAGGTACGTGATGACGGATATGTTTCTCGGAAACATCAGGGCTAACAGTGTTAAATGAATTTGTCTGCATAGATATTAATTATGAATTTCGCATGCGCAACAAACGTTGCTTATCACGCTCCCATTCTTTACGTTTTTCACTTTCACGTTTATCGAATTGTTTCTTCCCTTTGGCAAGCCCAATTTCCAGTTTAATTTTACCTGTTTTATAATGCATATCTAACGGAATCAAAGTATAGCCTGCGCGCTCTACTTTACCGATAAGTTCTTTAATCTGGGAAGCGTGTAACAACAGCTTGCGTGTTTTAACAGGATCAGGATTAACATGTGTTGATGCCGCCGACAACGGACTGATATGACACCCTATAAGAAATAACTCGCCCTTGCGAATAATTATGTAAGCTTCTTTTAACTGAACTCGGCCAGCACGGATTGCCTTAACTTCCCATCCCTCCAGCACAATGCCAGCTTCATATTTCTCTTCAATGAAATAATCGTAAAAAGCTTTTTTGTTCTGAACAATACTCACTCAAAGTAACCAAAAGAAAATATATGCATACAAATAATTTTCGTTTAGTGTATCAGTTTTCTATACCTTTACACCCAGAATGTGGGAATATAGCGTTATGACTGAAATAGAAAAGACAGTATTGGTTGGGTATTCTTCTGCCCAAATGTTTCATTTAGTGGATACCGTGGAAAATTATCCCGATTTCTTGCCCTGGTGTTCAGGGGCTTCAATGAAACTGATGGAAGATAATGAGACAGCACATGCTACGGTGAATATCGATTACCGTCACATTAAACATAGTTTTACAACCAAAAATAAACGTCACCCTCCGGAATTGATAGAAATGGAGTTACTGGAAGGACCTTTTGAAAGTCTTAGCGGTCATTGGCGATTTATATCATTAGCAGATAATGCTTGTAAAATTGAATTCAGGCTGCATTACACATTTTCCCACAAGCTTTTAGAAAAACTGATCGGCCCCGTATTTTATATAATCGCCAACAGTTTTGTGGAAGCGTTCGTAGATCGGGCAGAAAAGATTTATGGACCCGGTATTTAGAAAGGATTTGATTACCATCGAGGTAGTCGCTGCATTAGACAAGCGACATTTCATGAGGCGATTTCAGGTGTCCGAAGGAACGTCAGTTGAACAGGCAATCAGGCTTTCGACGATAAAAGAATTTTATCCCGAAACTAACTGGTCAACTTTAAAAGCAGGTATTTATGGAAAAATAGTCAACTTTGAAAATATACTTCAACAGAGTGACCGTATTGAAATATATAAGCCTTTGATCATAGATCCCAAGGAAAAGCGAAGGTCAAAAATAAAATCAAAGTCTGCTATACCTAAGTAAAAATACAATCTTTACTATCAATATACAACAGACTTAGTCTGTAAAAACCAAATACAAAGTCGTGGTGCCGCAGAGAGGAGTCGAACCTCCGACTTGCTGATTACGAATCAGCTACTCTACCAACTGAGTTACTGCGGCCGCGTGCTAACACAATCGTACTCAGCCCCCGATAACTCTGACCAATTATCTTTGTATAGGGAACAAGCCAGTCAAACAGCAACTTTAAAGAATTCTAGTTGTTATTTAAATAAATCTTGCTATTTTATATTCTCGCTGATTTATTTAATCACAAGTAATCGCAGAAAAAAACACTCACAGGAGAAATTATTACTCCGTGATATTTGTTGCGGCGGTACTATCAGCCTCAGATCTATCCAGCAGCTCCACAATGGCCATCGGAGCGTTATCTCCTTTTCTAAAGCCACATTTAAGAATTCTCAAATAACCACCATTCCTGTTTTGATAACGTGGCCCCAATTCAGAAAAAACCTTAACAACATTTTGTCTGTTTCTCAGTCTGTCAAACGCCAAGCGCTTACTAGCCAGCGTTGGCTTCTTTCCCAAGGTGATTACAGGTTCCACTACACGACGAAGTTCTTTTGCTTTGGGAAGTGTTGTTTTAATAATTTCATGCTCAAGCAAAGAATTAGTCAGATTTCTGAACATTGCCAGACGGTGACTAGAAGTTCGGTTTAATTTTCGTAACCCATTACGATGACGCATGTCCCGGTTCCTTTACATAATTTTCTAAGTTAGCTGGCGGCCAGTTCTCTAATTTCATTCCTAGCGACAAATCACGCGAAGCCAGTACCTCTTTGATTTCATTGAGTGATTTTCTGCCTAAATTAGGTGTACGCAGAAGTTCAGCCTCGGTTCGCTGTATCAAATCGCCAATATAAAATATATTTTCAACTTTCAGACAATTTGCCGAACGAACAGTAAGCTCCAAATCATCAACCGGCCGTAATAAAATAGGATCAATGGCAGGAGCTCTTGGCTGTTCTGTCGGTAACGGCGTACTTTCCAAGTCCGCAAAAAATGAAAATTGCTCAACTAATACCCTAGCTGCATAGCGAATAGCTTCTTCAGGATCAACAGAGCCGTTCGTTTCAATATCAATAATCAGTTTATCAAGATCAGTCCGTTGTTCTACACGTGCACTTTCTATTGTGTAACTGACACGTCTAATAGGGCTAAACGAAGCATCAAGCAATATATCTCCGATAGAAGATAGGCTTTTATCTTCGCGGCTAAGATTGGTGGATGGCAAATACCCTCTTCCTTTCTCGACAGTTATTTGTGCCTCGATACGTCCACCACTAGTAATATGCGCAATTACATGTTCAGGATTAATTATCTCAACATCGTGAGAAGATTCAATATCAGCAGCCGTTACAATACCTTCCGTATCCTTCTTTAACGTAAGTATCACAGAATTTTTACTATGGAGCTTAAGCACAACTCCCTTTAAGTTCAATATTAAATCAACAATATCTTCCTGCAAACCGTCAATTGAAGAATACTCATGAACCACGCCACTTATATTAATTTTAGTGGGCGCACAACCAGGAATAGAAGACAGTAGAACACGACGTAATGCATTACCCAGGGTATAACCAAAACCTCGCTCAAACGGCTCCATTACAACTCTAGCACGCAGAGGAGAGATATTATGTACCTCTATAATTCTGGGTGTAAGAAAACTAATTGATGACATAGACGTGCCAGTATAAAAAATATCAATTATTTTGAATAAAGCTCAACTACAAGAGATTCATTAATAGTTGAAGACAGATCACTACGATCAGGTTTATTTTTATAAAAGCCCTTAAGATCATCAAAATCAACTTCCAGCCAAGATGGGATACTACGCCGTTTGGCTACTTCAATTGAAGATTTGATTCTCAGATAATTTTTCGCATGTTCAGCAACTTCGATTTGATCACCCGGCTTCACCAGAAGAGAAGGAATATTAGCCTTTTTACCATTCAAAAGAATACAGTCATGCTTAATTATTTGCCTTGCCTCAGCCCTTGATGCGCCAAATCCCATATTATAGGCGATGTTGTCCAAGCGACTCTCTAAAAGGGTAAGCAGGTTTTCACCAGTAACGCCTTTCTGACGATCAGCCCGTTTATATACATTACGAAACTGATTTTCCAGTAAACCATAGATTCTTCTGACTTTTTGCTTTTCTCTCAGCTGCACTGCATAGTCAGACAATCGCGTTTTCTTCTGACCATGTTGCCCCGGCGGATAATTTCTACGCTCTATCGGGCATTTATCACTAAAACACTTATCGCCCTTCAGAAAAAGCTTTTCGCCTTCCCGACGACACTGGCGACATTTTGGGCTTATATTTCTGGCCACAATTTTCTCCTTCTCAGATACGGCGTTTCTTGGGCGGCCTACACCCATTATGAGGTACAGGTGTTACGTCAGTAATACTTGTGATTTTAAAGCCTGTAGCATTAAGAGCTCTTACAGCTGAATCGCGACCAGGCCCAGGTCCTTTGACTCTAATTTCCAGATTCTTTACACCATATTCCAAAGCTGCTTTACCAGCATGTTCAGCAGCAACCTGTGCCGCAAAAGGTGTACTTTTACGTGACCCCTTAAATCCAACTCCACCCGAAGTAGCCCATGACAGAGCGTTACCTTGTCGGTCGGATATCGTTACGATTGTGTTATTGAAAGATGCGTGGATATGCGCAACTCCCTCAACAACATTCTTTTTTACTTTCTTACGGCTTTTCAGTGAAGGCTTTATCATTAATTTTTAATCTGTTTTAATTAAATAAATAAACTATTTAGCACGTATCGCCTTACGCGGACCTTTTCGTGTTCTGGCATTAGTTTTTGTCCGTTGTCCTCTTACCGGCAATCCTCTGCGATGCCGCAATCCTCGATAACTACCGAGATCTATCAATCTTTTGATATTCATCGAGACTTCTCTGCGCAAGTCTCCTTCAACCAGCAATTTTGAAATTGAATCCCTCAATTCCTCTAATTTAGAGTCCGTAAGCTCCTTAAGTTTAACAAAAGGCGGAATATCCAGATCACTACAAATTCTACGTGCTGTCGAATTGCCTATACCATAAATTGATGTCAAAGCTATATTAACGTGCTTATTACTAGGTAAGTTGACACCTGCTATACGAGCCATTTTTTAACCTGCTTATATTAATAAATTAACCTTGACGTTGTTTATGTCTTGCATCGACACAAATAACACGAATAACTCCGTAACGTTTGATTATTTTACAATTTCTACATATTTTTTTGATTGATGCTCGAACTTTCATAATAATCCATTGTAATCTGTATAAATAATAAAAATCGTATTACTTAGTGCGAAAAGTTATTCGTGCTCTTGTTAAGTCGTATGGTGTTAAATCAACCGTAACTTTATCGCCTGGCAAAATACGAATATAGTTCATCCTCATCTTTCCGGAAATATGCCCTAAAACAATATGACCGTTCTCCAGTTTTATTCTGAATGTCGCATTTGGAAGTGTTTCAATAACTTCTCCCTGCATCTGAATAGTTTCTTCTTTTGCCATTATCTCAGAAAGTTACCACTGGTCTTGAAATTGGCTTTCTTCAATAAACTCTCATATTGACCAGACATTATATGAGATTGAACCTGAGCCATAAAATCCATGGTAACCACAACAATTATCAGCAGGGAAGTCCCGCCAAAGTAAAATGGAACGTTCCACTTTAAAATCATGAATTCAGGCAAAAGACAAACCAGCGTAACATATATTGAACCAATCAATGTCAACCGCAACATAATACGTTCAATATACTTTGTAGTCTGATCGCCAGGACGTATCCCGGGTATAAATGCGCCACTTTTCTTTAAATTATCCGCCGTTTCCTTGGGATTAAAGACAAGTGCTGTATAAAAAAAACAGAAAAATACAATTAGTCCAGCGTATAAAGTAACGTATACAGGCTGTCCAGGAGCCAGCATACTACTAAAATCCTTTAGCCAGTTTAGAGACAGGCTATCTGAAAACCAGCCAGCCAAGGTCGCTGGAAACAAGATGATGCTTGAAGCAAATATTGGTGGAATAACCCCTGACATATTTAATTTCAGAGGTAGGTGGGAAGACTGACCACCAATCATTTGCTTGCCAACCTGTCTTTTGGCGTAATTAACTAATATCTTACGTTGTCCTCTCTCTATAAAAACAACAAATGCTGTAATCCCTATAGCTGCAATAAATATAAATAAAGCAGTCAGAAAGTGCATTGCGCCCGTATTTACTAGCTCAAGCGTTCCACCAATAGCGCTTGGAAATCCGGCTGCTATACCAGCAAAAATTATTAAGGATATTCCATTACCAATTCCGCGTTCTGTTATTTGCTCTCCCAGCCACATAAGAAATATGGATCCCGTTACCAGCGTAATAATCGTTGTGAATATAAAATGCATTCCTGGTTGTACTACCAGACCAGGTTGAGATTGCAGAGCAAAAGAAATTCCGTAACTTTGCAACGTAGAGAGAAGTAATGTTCCATAGCGAGTATTACTACTAAAAATTCTACTCTCATAATCTATCTCAAAAGGGAGAAAGAATGGCATTTCATAAGGTTCAAAAAGTTTAAGTGCTAATTGCAACTTGCAAACTGCTGCGTTATTATAGTTCTCTCTACTTGTGAAATCGGTGAGTAAGTTACTAAAGCATTCAAAAGCTATTTCATATTCTCCAATTTCGTGTAGGCAAATTCCGGCATCAAAAACGGGCAAACGCCTTAAAACAAGAGATTTTGACTGAGTAGCTGCTTCGATTCTTTTTTCAAGCGTTGGATAACCTTTAAGATTTGGATTGAGTTTGTAAGTGGCGTAAAGTTTTTTGAGTAAGGCAGGAGCTATGTCAAATGATTTATAACCGGCAATGCTGCCATAGTAAAAGCCGTTGTAGTCCGCTTCACTTTCTTTTTTTAATTGCTCCTCCTTGTCCAATTTATACAAGTCAGCGGCAATGCTGATATGTGACAATCGCTTTGAAAAATTTGAACACCAATCATGTTTAAGATAATAGTGCGAAAGTTCATGCCCCAATACACAAGCAAGGGCATTGAGGGAATCCTTTCCAAAACTCATACACACATTATAAGCGATTTCTTCAATTTCAATTGCCGGAACATCCCCTGGAACGAAAGCCGCAATTACCGAATCTTTTATGCTTTTATTGGGTATAAACTTTAAGACAGGAGCTATTCTGCCATCACCAAAAGATTCTACAAGTTTATCATAAACTATTCTTGCAGTCTTTTCTTTTTGATTTGT